>DAICYU010000022.1:273-18013 GCA_027311485.1 Acetobacteraceae bacterium | reverse complement strand
AAGACCCGTACGAGTGCTTCGAGTTCGGTGCGCTGTCCTTTGACCTGGCGGACCGGCTGCAGACGCCGATTTTCGTCATGCTGGACCTGGAAATCGGCATGAACGACCGGCTGACCCGGCCCTTCGTCTGGGATGACAGCCGCAAGCTGGACCGCGGCAAGGTCATGACCGCCGAGGAACTGGAGGCCGGCAAAGTGTTCGGCCGCTACCTGGACGTGGACGGCGACGGCATTCCCTATCGCACCCTACCGGGCACGCATCCGACCAAGGGCGCCTTCTTCACCCGCGGCACGTCGAAGGACCGCATGGCCCGCTACTCCGAAGAAGGCGCGGACTACCAGGACAATATGGAGCGGCTGCTGAAGAAGCACCACACCGCCCGCACCCTGGTGCCGCCGGCGATCGAGCGGAAGGCCGAAAAGCCGACCCGGCTGGGGGCGATCTATTACGGATCGACCAGCCCGGCGATGAATGAGGCCGACCTGATCCTGGCAGAGCAAGGCATCCATGTGGACCTGCTGCGCGTCCGCGCCTTCCCCTTCGGCGATGAGGTGGCGGCGTTCATCGACGCGCACGACCAGGTCTTCGTGGTGGAGCAGAACCGCGACGGCCAGCTCCGCTCCCTGCTGATCAATGAGTTGGAGGCCAATCCCAGGCAGCTGACCAAGGTGGTGCATTATGACGGCACACCCGTCAGCGCCCGTTTCATCGCCGATGCGATTGCCCGCCTGACCGTCCCCCATCTGGCTGATGCCCGCCTGACCGAAGCCCACTCGACCGAAAAGGCTGCCTCATGACCTTCCTGGCCAAACCGAAGCTGCACCACCCCGAACTGCACAAGAACAGCCTGGGCTACACGCGGCGGGACTACGAAGGTGCGATTTCAACGCTGTGCGCCGGCTGCGGGCACGACTCGATCAGCGCCGCCATCGTCAAGGCGTGCTTTGAGCTGGACCTGCCGCCGCACCGCATCGCCAAGCTGTCCGGCATCGGCTGCTCATCCAAGACGCCAACCTATTTCCTGGGCGCGTCGCACGGCTTCAACTCGGTGCATGGGCGGATGCCGTCGGTGCTGACCGGGGCAAACCTGGCGAACCGGGACCTGATCTACCTGGGCGTATCGGGCGACGGCGACAGCGCCTCGATCGGGCTGGGGCAGTTCGCACACGCCATGCGGCGCGGCGTGAACATGGTCTACATCGTCGAGAACAACGGGGTGTATGGGCTGACCAAGGGGCAGTTCTCGGCCACGTCCGACAAGGGCGCGACGTCGAAGCGCGGCGTGGTGAACAGCGACGAGCCGATCGACCTGGTCAGCATGGCGCTGCAGCTGGGCGCGACGTTCGTGGCGCGCAGCTTCTCGGGCGACAAGGCACAGCTGGTGCCGCTGATCGAAGCGGCTTTGCGGCATGAAGGGGCGGCGTTCATCGACTGCATATCCCCCTGCGTGGCATTCAACAACCATGAGGGCTCGACCAAGAGCTTCGACTATGTGCGGGAGCACAACGCGGCGGTGAACTTCCTGGACGTGATCACCGGGCGGCAGGAAATCACCGTCGACTACGCGCCGGGCACGGTGGAGACGGTCACCCAGCACGACGGATCGACGCTGCGGCTGCGCAAGCTGGACGACGTGTATGATGTGCACGACCGGGTCGCGGCGCTGGGCTACATGCAGCAGCGCCATGCTGCCGGAGAGATCGTGACCGGTCTGCTGTTCGTCGATCCGAATCCGCGCGACCTGCACGGGCACCTGAAAACCTCCGACACCCCCCTGAATGCGCTGCAGGACGACGTTCTGGTTCCGGGTTCGGCGGCGCTGGAGAAGATCAACGCCGGCCTGCGATAGAGCATGATCGCCTGAGGCTGAAAGCCGGAACACACGAATCATGCGATTAAACAAAGACTTCCAGATCATGATCGGGTCAACCTGACCCGATCATGATCTAGCCCATTCGCGCGTCACCATCCGGACCCGCGCCTGACTGATCAGGGGCGGGTCCGGAACGGTTGCGCGATCGTCGGATCGCGTGATCGCCGACCTGTCATTTGCCTCCAACCCACCGGCCGAAGCTAATCCGCACGCGAATGCGTGAGGGTGCGACGTGAGTGCCGCGGTGGGTGATCGTCTGGACGAGCTTGCCGACATCCTGGTCGGGCAAGGGCATTGCGATCAGCGCACCATCGAGCGGGCGCGCCGGGTCGCCGCCGACACCGCGCAGCGGCTCGATGCCGTCCTGATCCAGCTTGGCCTCGTCTCCGAACGCGGCCTCGCGGATGGATATGCCCGTCTCCTCGGCTTGCCCGTCGCCGCCGCGAACCGCTATCCGGATCAGGAACCGCTGCTTGCCGACCGGCTGGGCGCCGAATTCCTCCGCCATGCCCGCGCCGTGCCGGTGGCCGAGGAGGCCGGCAGCATCGTCCTGGCGATGGTCGACCCACTGGACACGTTCACACCGGCCGCTGTCGGCATCGCCACCGGGCGGCAGGTGCGGCTGGAAGTCGCCGTGCCGATCGAATTGGAAGCCGCGCTGAATCGGCTGTACCCGGAGTCCGGCGAAGCCGCATCCGACGCCGATACCGGCGAGACGGCCCTGGAAGACGACACGGAACGCCTGAAGGACCTTGCCAGCGAGGCGCCGGTGATCCGCCTGGTCAACCAGCTGATCACCCGCGCGGTGGAGACCAAGGCGTCCGATATTCATATCGAGCCGTTCGAGGACCGGCTGCGCGTGCGCTATCGGTATGACGGCGTGCTGCATGAGGCCGAAACTCCGCCGCGGCACCTGGCCGCCGCCATCACGTCCCGCATCAAGATTATGGCGCGTCTCGACATTGCCGAACGGCGGATGCCGCAGGACGGGCGGATCAAGCTGGCGGTGCGTGGGCAGGATGTGGATTTCCGCGTTTCCACCATTCCGTCGCTGCACGGCGAAACCGTCGTCCTGCGCATCCTCGACCGCACCGCCGTCACGTTCGACTTTGCTCGGCTTGGCCTGTCCGCACCGCTGATCCAGAAGTTCCGCTCCGCCCTCGATCTGCCGAACGGGATTGTCCTGGTCACCGGGCCGACCGGCAGCGGCAAGACGACCACCCTGTACACCGGCCTGCTGGCGCTGAACGCGATCAGCCGCAAGATCGTCACGGTCGAGGATCCGATCGAATACCAGTTGCACGGCATCAACCAGATTCAGGTGCGGTCCCAGATCGGGCTGAGTTTCGCCAGCCTGCTGCGCTCGATCCTGCGGCAGGACCCGGACGTGATCATGGTCGGCGAAATCCGCGATGGCGAGACAGCGCAGATCGCGGTGCAGGCGGCGCTGACCGGGCATCTGGTGCTGTCCACGCTGCATACCAACTCGGCGGCAGCTGCGGTGACGCGGCTGCGCGACATGGGGGTGGAAGACTATCTGCTGACGGCGGTACTGCGCGGCGTGATGGCGCAGCGGCTGGTGCGGCGGCTGTGCCCCGATTGCCGGCAGGCGGCCCCTGCCCCGCCGGAACTGGTGGATCGTTTCGGCCTGAACGCACGGACGACGGTCCGGCCGATCCGGCTGTACCACGCCGTCGGGTGTCCGGCCTGCCGGCAGACCGGGTATCGCGGCCGAGCGGCGGTGGCGGAGTTTTTGGATATGGACGCGGAGGTCGAGCGGATGATCTTCGCCCGCGCCGATCATGCCAGCATCGAGCGTGCTGCGGTCGCGGCGGGCATGCAGACGATGTTCGAGGCCGGGGTGGACGCCGCGCTGGCCGGGGAAACGACGCTGGAGGAAGTTTCCCGCAGCATCAGGGCCGACGCATGATCACGTTCGGCGTTCCGCGCCGCCGATGACCCTGTTCCGCTACACCGCGATCGGCCCGGGTGGGGAGCGGCTGGCCGGGACCATGGATGCGGCGTCCGAGGCCGAGGTGATCGCCCGGCTGCGGCGGCAGGGCAGCATGCCGGTACGGGCGGAACCAGCCGACACGGCAACCGGCTCCGGCCTGGCGGGATTGCTGCGGATTGAAATCGGTGGGCGGCGCGGCCTGGGCAAGCAGGCGGTCGCCGAACTGATCCGGGAGCTGGCGACGATGCTGGCAGCCGGACAGGATCTGGACCGGGCACTGCGCTACATGCAGGAAACCGCACCCGCCCGCGTCCGGCCGGTGATTACCGGCCTGCGCGACGCGGTGCGCGACGGCAGCCCGCTTTCGGCGGCGATGGGGCGCTATCCGGCGGCGTTCACTCCGCTGCAGGTCGCCCTGGTCCGCGCCGGGGAAGCCGGTGGCAACCTGGCGCCGACGCTGACGCGCATGGCCGACCTGCTGGACCGGCAGCGCGCTTTGACCTCGACGGTGACCTCGGCGCTGATCTATCCGGCGCTGCTGCTGGTGGCGATGATCGGCGCGGTCACGCTGCTGCTGACGCAGGTACTGCCGCAATTCGTGCCGATGTTCGAGCAGAACGGCGTGCAGCCGCCGGGCTCCATTCAGTTCCTGGTGGGAATCGGCGACTTCGTGCAGCAGGACGGGCTGCTGTTCCTGCTGGCGATGGCCGCCGCCGCGGTGACGCTGCGGGCGGTGCTGCGGCAGAATGCAGCGCGGCTGGTGGCCGATCGCCTGCTGCTGCGGGTGCCGGTGCTGGGCGGTTTGCTGCGGGAAATCCTCGCCGCGCGGTTTACCCGTGTGCTCGGCACCCTGCTGATCAACGGGGTCGCGCTGATTCCGGCGCTCGCCATCGTGCGGGAAGCTGTTGGCAACCGGGCTGCTCGGCTGGCGGTGGACCGCGCCAGTCTGACCGCGCGCGGCGGCGGCGGCCTGACCCCGGACCTGGAGGCGGCGGCGATTTTTCCGCCCCGCACCATCCATCTGCTGCGGCTGGGCGAGGAAACCGCGCAGTTGGGCGCGATGGCGCTGCGGGCCGCCGACATCCATGACGACCGCACCCGGCTGGCGACCCAACGGCTGCTGTCACTGCTGGTGCCGGGCCTGACGATCCTGATGGGGTTGGCGGTGGGCGGCATCGTCACCTCCCTGATGACGGCGATGCTGAGCCTGAACAACCTGGCCTCGGGCTGAGCATGCGGATGCGTGGCTTCAGCCTGCTGGAGGTGATGATCGCGCTGATCATCGCCGCCTTGGCAACAACGGCGCTGTTGCGCGCGGCCGGCATCAGCCTGAGCGCCACGACCGAGGCCGCGCTGTACGAACAGGCGATCGTGCGCGCCAAATCGCACCTGGATGCCGCGACGCAGGGTGGCGCGCTGCGGGCCGGTGACTGGCAAGGCGACGACGGCGGCGGCTTTCACTGGCAGTTGCGGGTCACGCCGGCGCAGGTTGGCGCGGTGCGTCCGTTCGGGCTGGTCGGGCCGCGCGCGCAGACCGCATTGAAGGTGGTGCTGTATCGCGTGGTCACCGCCATCTCCTGGCGGCAGGACGGCCGGACCCGGATGGTGACGTTGCAAACGGAACAGATGGGCGGCGGATGAGCACACGGTCCGCCGGGTTCACGCTGCTGGAAATCATTGTCGCACTGGTGGTGTTCGGCTTTCTGATCGCCGGGTTGAGCCAGACGGTGCGCTTCGGCATGGGGGCCTGGCGCGCCGAAGGCCGTCTGTCGGACAGCCGGACGGACCTGGAAGCGGTGGACCGGGCGCTTCGGGTGGTGGTGCGAAACCTGCAGCCCGGTGACGATACCGGCCGCGCGGCGATTGTCGGCATGGGGGATATGTTTACCGGGATCAGCCGCATGCCGGTGCCCTCGGCCGGGCTGGCCCGGATTCCGGTGGAGGTCGGCGTGGCCGTGTCGGGCAACCGGCTGATCCTGCGGTGGCGGCCCTATCTGCATGCGCAACCGTTTGGACGCGCGGCGCCGCCGTCGGAAGCCACGCTGTTGGACAATGTTGAACGCGTATCGATTTCCTACTGGCGGCCGGCCGGCGGCTGGGTCGATGCATGGCGGCGGCCGGATTTGCCCAGCCTGATCCGACTGCGAATCCTGTTTCGCGGCGACAACGCCCCGCACTGGCCGGACCTTGTGGTCGCGCCGTTGCTGTCGGCACCCTGATGCGCCGCCAGCGTGGCTTTGCCCTTTTGGTGGTGCTGCTGACCATGGGGTTCCTGGCCTTGCTGGGCACGCAGCTGATCGCCGCAGGGCGCACTGACACCAGGCTGGCCGACAATCTGAAACGGCAGGCGATTTTGGAAGCGGCGGCCGAGGGTGCGATCGTACATGCAACGTTCGCCGTTGGAGTGGCGCATGATGCCGGCTTCACGCCGGGGCCGCTGGCGCACGAAGTCCGCATCGGCGCGGTTCCGGTTCTTCTGCTGATCAGCAACGAAACCGACCGCATCAACTTGAACACATGTTCCCTGGCTTTGTTGCAGGCCTTCATTGCTGAATTAGGTGTGCCACCGGCGCAGGCCGCGCACTTGGCGGCGGCTGTGCTGGACTGGCGGACGAGTGGCGGATTGGCGCGCCCGAATGGTGCGAAGGCGGCACAGTATCAGGCGGCCGGGCTGACCTACGGACCGCCGAACGCGCCGTTCCAGAGTGTCGAGGAGTTGCGGCACGTGCTGGGGATGACGCCGGCATTGTACGCGCGGATGGCACCGCATCTGACTGTGCTGACCGACAGCGATCCCGATCAGTCAACGGCCGATCCGGTGGTGGCGCAGGCGCTGACGGACGCGGCGGGCGGCAGCGCCGATGCCGCCGCCGCATCCGGGGGCGTGATGGACCCGGTGCTGCGCATAACCGCGACGGCGATTGGCACCGGCGGAACGCGCTACACGGTTACCGAGGTGACAACGACGGCGTTGCACAATGCCGAGTCGCGCATGCGGGTGCTGCTGCGCGAACGTTGCGTCCGAGCATCGGACAGCAACCCGGCGGCGCCCTGTTTCTGAACGTATTAGAAATATTTATCCACGATGATGGATCGCACCGTTTCCGTTCCGGGCGCAATCAGTTCGGCAGGCGACAGATCATTGGCCAGGGCTTTGCACAACCCCGTGAGTCATCTGACTGTAAGAAATATGTAAGCTGAACGACTCTTAATCCGGCCATTGTTCCGCTGGCCGCAAGCCGGTCGTGAGAGGGGACAATAGATGAGAACCAAACCATTTCGCCACAGACTTCTGCTGTGTGCGTCAATGCTTTCCATGGCAACCCAGGTTGTTGCGCCCGCCGCATTCGCAGCGCACCCGCTGGGAACCAATGACCTGAACACACGCACGCCGATCAAGCACGTCATCGTCATCTACGGCGAAAACCGCAGCTTCGATCACCTGTTCGCCACCTATAAATCGCCGTCCGGCGACAGTGTCATGAACGTCCTGTCGGAAGGGATCATCAACCAGGACGGCACGCCCGGGCCGAACTTCAGCAAGGCCACGCAGTATCAGGCGAGCGACACCAACGGCTACAGCGTAAGCCCGTCGAAGACGCAGCCGTACAGCGTGCTGCCGCCGCCGCTGGCCGGCGGCCATCAATACGCGAGCGATTCAAGCCCGCCGCCGTTCGCCACCATCCAGGCCGCCGAGAATGCCGATTATGGCCTGCTGCCGCGCGACATCCGGCTGCTGACCACGGGCGCCACCGGCCTGAAGCCCGGCACGGTCGACACCCGGGTCCTCAACGCCACGTCACTGCCGCCCGGACCGTTCCAGCTGACCCCCGGCGTACCGTATGACGCCTACGCCGCCAGCCCGGTGCATCGTTATTACCAGGCCCGCCAGCAGTCTGACTGCGACGCGTCCAAGGCGACGGAGATGAACCCGAGCGGCTGCCAGCAGGACCTCTTCCCCTGGGTCGAGGTGACGGTCGGCACCGGCAGCAACGGCAAGTCGCAGCCCGCTGGCTTCAATGACCAGACGACCGGCGAAGGCTCGGCGTCAATGGGCTTCTACAACGTCGCGCAAGGCGACATGCCGTACTTCAAGAAGCTGGCCGACGAATACGCGATCAGCGACAATTACCATCAGCCTGCGATGGGCGGCACCGGGCTGGACAGCATCATGGCCGGCTTCGCTGACGCGATTTGGTACACCGACGGCAAGGGCAATCCCGCGACGCCGCCGACCAACCAGATCGAGAATCCGGACCCGCAGTCAGGCACCAACAACTACTACACGCAGGACGGCTACTCCGGCGGCTCATACAGCGAATGCTCCGACAGCAACCAGCCGGGCGTGGGATCGGTGATCAGCTATCTGCAGGCGTTGCCCAAGAAGGTGGCACCGAACTGCGATCCGGGTCATTACTACCTGCTGAACAACTACAACCCTGGCTATTTCGGCAACGGCACGGTTGACACGAAGGACACGTATGCCATCCCGCCGGTCCCAACCGACAGCATCGGCAACGTGCTGCTGAACAGCAGCGTATCGTTCCGCTGGTATGGCGAAGGCTACAACGCCTACGTTCAGGATCCGGCGTCCCCGACCAACACGTACTGCAACATCTGCAATCCGTTCCAGTACCAGACCTCGATCATGGCCAACGAAACGGTTCGTGAGCAGGTCATGAAGGACACCACCGACCTGTACACCGACCTGCAGGCCGGCACGTTGCCGGCGGTGTCCTTTGTCAAGCCAAGCAGCCTGAACGATGGTCATCCGGGTTCGTCAAAGTTCAGCATCTTCGAGGCGTTCACCCGCAAGATCCTCGTCGAACTGCGCAAGCATCCGAAGCTGTGGCAAAGCACTGCGGTGTTCGTTACCACCGACGAAGCCGGCGGCTACTGGGACTCGGGCTATATCCAGCCGATCGACTTCTTCGGCGACGGGCCGCGCATCATGCTGCTGGTTGTTTCACCCTACACCCGCGGCGGCCATGTCTCGCATGAGTATGCCGACCACACTTCGATCTTGAAGTTCATCGAGGCGAACTGGGGTCTGCCGACCATCTCGGGGCGCAGCCGCGACAACCTGCCGAACCCGGTGCAAGACGGCGCCAATCCGTACGTGCCGACCAACAGCCCAGCCCTGGGCGACCTGATGTCGATGTTCCACTTCTAGTTCAAATCGCCAGCGAAGACCGAAGGGGCGTCCGCAAGGGCGCTCCTTCGCCGTTGGTGTTGTCATATTATCACGTGGAATCGTCCACGATCACAGCGCCGTGTGTCGCATTCGCCGCCGCCGTGGGGTTCATCACTGCCGACGCAGCACGACCGGGCGGAGAATACGACTGAATGCTGTTTGACAAATCCCGCCTCTATCGGCCTGGGCTGACTGTTGCACTGGCGTTGAGCACCCTTCCACTTTCAGGCTGCAACCCTCCTCCCAAGCCGGCTGTCGCAGCCTTGCAGCCACTGCCCAGCGGCGGACAGGCCGCGCCGCCACGGGTCAACGGCGCCGTCGGCACGCCGGACGCGCTGCCGCCGGCACAGTTCGGCTACGGTTCGGCCGCCCGGGTTCCGCCCGCAGCGCCGCCGGCGACGGCCGGGGCCGGCGACATCACGCTGGACTTCGCCGATACCGATATACGGGAGGTCGTGGCGCAGATCCTCGGGACGATCCTGAAGGTGAATTATACCATCGACCCCAGCGTGCACGGCACCGCGACGCTGCACACGGTCCGGCCGCTGAATCGGTCCGAGCTGGTGCCGACACTTGAATCGCTGCTGTCGCAGAATGGCGCCGCGCTGCTGCAAAGCGGGTCGCTGTATCGGGTGGTACCCGCCGCGCAGGCCGTCACGACCGCTGCCACCGATGCCGGCACCGCCGGTGCCGTGATCGTGCCGCTGCAATACACCTCGGCCGAGGCGCTGGCGAAGATTCTGCAACCCTATGTCGGCCAGGGCGGCAAGATCGCCGCCGAACCCGGCCGCAACGCGCTGCTGATCGGCGGTGACACGCAGGCGCGGGACGGCCTGGTGAACCTGGTGAAGGCATTCGATGTCGATGTCCTGGCGCAGCAATCCTATGCCTTGCTGCCGGTGGATAATGAGGATGTGAAGAGCTTCGCCGCCGCCCTGCAGGATGCGTTCCGCAGCCAGAACGGCGGCGCGCTGGCGGGGCTGGTGCATGTGGTGCCGCTGAACCGCATCAACGCGGTCATGGTGATCTCTTCGCAGAGCCGCTACATCGACCAGGCGCGCCGGGTCTATGCGCTGATCGAGCGCGCCCGGGTGCAGACATTGCGCAGCTGGCACGTCTTCTACCTGCAGAACAGTCATTCCGAGGACGCCGCGTTTGTCCTGCAGCAGGCGTTCACGCCCAACAACGTCACGGCGCAGCCGACCGGGCGGGCGCAGTCGCAGAACGGCATGCAGGGTGGTGGTGGGCAGTTCGGTGGCAGTCAGATGGGCGGCGGCGGGGGTTTTGGCGGCGGCGGCTTCGGCGGCGCTCAGGGGGGTGGCCAGTTCGGCGGCCAGGGCGGCGGTCAGTTCGGTGGCCAAGGGGGTGGCCAAGGGGGTGGCCAGATGGGCGGGCTAAGCACGATGGGCGGGTCGGCCGGCTCGCTCGGACGTTCCAACCTCGGCGGCGGAATCGGCGGCGCGTCCGCGACGGGTGCGGCCGGCGGCTCGGCGCCAGGAGGTGCCAACGCCAATCCGCTGCTGGGCGGCCTGCAGCCGAATGAGGGCAGCGACAATACCAACACCCTGCGGGTGATACCGGATGACCAGAACAATGCCGTGCTGGTCTATGGCACGGCGCGCGAGGTCGCCACGGTGCAGGCGATGCTCAACAAGATCGATATCCTGCCGCTGCAGGTGCGGATCGATGCGGTGATCGCCGAGGTCACGCTGAACGACAACCTGCAATATGGCACGCAGTTCTTCTTCCGCGCCGGTGGATTGAACAGCGTCCTCAGTTCCTCGAACACACCCGCGACGGCGCCGGCCTCATCCAACCTGGCGTTCAACCTGCCGGGCTTCATCATCGGCGGACACGGCACGGGTGGCGCGCCGTTCGCCATCCAGGCGTTGCAGCAGGTCACGACGGTACGGGTGCTGTCCTCGCCCGAACTGCTGGTGCTGGACAACCAGCCGGCGCGCCTGCAGGTGGGCAATGTGGTGCCGTACCTGAGCCAGACATCCCAGAGCACGATCGTAACGAACGCGCCGGTGGTCAGCTCCATCAACTATCAGCAGACCGGCGTCATTTTGGAAGTGACGCCGCGGGTGAACAGCGGCGGGCTGGTGACGATGGACGTAATGCAGGATGTCAGCAATGTCGTTTCGACGCTGACAACACCCGGCATCAACTCGCCGACGTTTTCCGAACGGAATGTGACCTCCCGCGTCGTAGTGCAGGACGGGCAGACGATCGGGCTGGCGGGGCTGATCACCGACAACAGCACCGAAGGGAACCAGGGCATCCCCTGGCTGAAGGACGTGCCGCTTCTCGGCCTGCTGGCCGGTACACAGAACAACGCGCGGCAACGGACCGAGCTGCTGATCCTGATTACGCCGCACGTGATCCACGACCAGCGCGACGCCCGCGCGCTGACCGAGGATCTGCGCGATCAGCTGATCAACGCCGCGGCGGTTCCGGCCACGCTGAACGGGCTGGGTCCGTCGGGGTCTTCCGACCCGAGCGCGCGGATGCGGCGGCAGCTGCGGCTACAGCAATGACGGCACTTGTCCGGCGCCGCCCATCATGGCCGCGATCAAAGCTTCAGTGCCGCCGCAATCGCCCGCAGCGCCTGCAACTCGGCTGATCCCGCGGTCTGGTCGGCGTTGACGATGCGGATGCAGGCGTCGAGCACCATGCGCGCCTTGTGCGGCTCCGGCGCCAGCCGAGCCACCTGCCGCAACGCGGCGTCGCGGGCGGCGGCAGGGTTGGCGGTAAACGCCTGACGGTGCGTCGCCCACTCCTCGGCCAGGGCGGCTTTGGGCAGGGACGCCAGCAGCGGATCTTCGGCGAGAACCTCGAGCATCCGCCAGCGTTCGATCAAGCTGCTCCGGGCGTCGGCATAGGAGATGACGGCACAGGCGGCTACCAATGCTTCCAGCATCAATGCGCCGCGGAACTCCTGCGCGAACGCGGTCAGTTGCGTCGGGTCCGCGTCGGCAGGTCGGTTGCTGCTGGTGTGTGCCATGCTGCGTCTCCCTGAATCATGAGCGGATCAGGTTGAGCCGATCATGATTTAGCAGTCTTTGTTTGATCGCCTGATTCGCGCCTTCCGGCATTCAGCCTCAGGCGATCAGGCTCAAATGGGCAGGCGTGGCCGCGACCCTGTCAGGTCGTTGAGCCTGACGCCGGCGGCGATGTCACGCCATGCGCCGCCTGCGCCCCGGCGAGCGCCTGTCGCAGTGCTTCTTCCTTCGTATGGTCGAAGGATGTGCGCAGAACGGTGCCGCCGACGCCTTTCAGATCCGCCAGCACCTTGTCGGCGCTGAGCTTGCGGATCAGCAGGAACAGCGCGGCATCGCCGGCGTTCAGGGTCTTGCCGATATCCCGCATGAAATCGTCATCGATCCCGAGGTCCGTCAGGGCGCCGCCCAACGCACCGGAGGCGGCGCCGAGCGCAGCGCCGGCGAGGGGCATGAGGAAGATAAGGCCGACCAGGGCGCCCCAGAACGTGCCAGAGACGGCACCCGCCGCGGTTGGCGAGAACAGCTGGTTCAGCTTCACCCGGCCATTGGGCTGCTTCACGGCAATGACCGCGTCACCCAACTCGATCAGGTACTCCTTCTGGAGTTCGAGCAGTCGCTGGCGGACTTTCTCCGCGGCGTCTTCGGACGGGAATGCGATTACGACAAGATCCGACATGTTGTAGCGCCCTTCGATGGAAGCGGCCCCGTTTGCCCGGGCCGGTTATAATGGGTTCGCAACGTCGAACGTGCACACGAACGCCCGGCCTGATTGCCCGGTTCGGCGGGTGCGGCCGGCGCACAGGACAGGCGGCTCCGACCCCGCGCAGTGTATCGCCGGTCGCGGCTTCCGGCGAGTACGGATTGCCCACATGGGTCGCGGGCGCCAGAGGGGGGCAATCGCATGGGACGCAATCGCCTGGGGCTGAACAGGCCGGGCGCATGATCGGCGCTGTCGTCTGATCCAGAGTCAGTCAATCATGCGCCAGGAATTGAGGGGAAACCACGGTGATCGATCTTTCCGCTGAAGAGCGTGCTCGGCGCAGTCTGGGCCGCCTGATGTTCATTGCACGCTGGATCATGGTGCCGGTCTATCTCGGGCTGCTTGGCGCCCTGGCGCTGGTGGCGGTGAAATTCGTGCAGCGGTTGGTTGAGGTGGTACCGACGCTGCTGCAGCAGGAGAGCACAGAGACCATCATTTCGGCCCTGTCGCTGGTCGATCTGTCACTCGTCGGCAACCTGATCGTGATCATCATTTTCGCCGGCTGGCAGAATTTCGTCGGGCGCTTCCAGTCCACATCGCCCGGCGAACAGCCCGACCCATTCAGCTCCCTGGGTTTCGGCGCGATCAAATTACGGCTGATGGCCTCCATCGTGGTGATCGCGGCGATCCTGATGCTGGAAACCTTCGTGCATTTCGACGAAACGCAGAAAGGGACCGCGATCTGGCAGTTGGTGATGCTGCTGGGCTTCGCCGCCACCGGTGTGCTGCTGGCGGCGATGGACCGGATCGGCGGCGACCATTAAGCGGCGATCGCCGGAGGCTGACCGGTTGGTGGATGAAACGGATTGCTGAACGGGGGTTCAGCACATCACTGGCGTGGTTATCGCGCCAACGTCCAGCCTGTGATGCGCTGCATCCCGCACCGCGGCCCGCTGCGGTCGGCCCGCCGCGGGCAAGCCGTTGCGGCTACAGGTAGCCGGCGCCGGCTTCGGCGGCGAAGCGGCCGGGACCGCCTTCCCAAACGATCCGGGAATGCTCCAGCACATACACCCGGTCGGCGTGCGGCAGGGCGAAGGTGACGTTCTGCTCGCCCAGCAGCACGGTGATGTCGGTGGTCTGCCGCAAGGTCTCCATCGCCTTCGACAACTGCTCCAGGATCACCGGTGCCAGGCCCAGCGTGGGTTCGTCCAGGATCAGCAGCTTCGGCTGCATCATCAGTGCGCGGGCGATCGCCAGCATCTGCTGTTCGCCGCCCGACAGCGTGCGCGCGGCCTGGTTCTGCCGTGACTTCAGGATGGGAAACAGGCCGAACAGCCATTCAAGCTGCCTCGCCGTTCCGGCTGGCGGCAGATGCTGGCCGCCAAGGTCGAGGTTTTCCCGCACGCTCATGTCGCCGAACAGTTCCCGGGTTTCCGGGCACTGTACGATCCCGCCGCGGGCGATGGACCCGGGGGTGCGGCCGGACAGGCTCTCCCCCCGCCAGGCGATGGCGCCGCTGTAGGGCAGCAGGCCGGAAATGGCATTGAACAGCGTCGTCTTGCCGGCACCATTCAGCCCGACGACCGAGACGAACTCCCCTTCCCCGACATGGATCGACACGTCGTCCAGCGCCGTCGCCTTGGCGTAGAGGACGCCCAGGTTATTCACGCTCAGCAGCGGGGTGCGGCCCTTGCCGTCACGTTCCGGGCGCGCGGCGAGCTTGAGTTCGCCGCCCAGATAGACGCGGCGAACGGTTTCGTTGCGCATGACCTCCTCGGCGCTGCCTTCGGCCACACGCTCCCCGAGGTACATGGCGAAGACGCGATCCACCAGCGCGGCGACGCCCTTGACGTTGTGGTCGACCAGTAGCACCGCATGGCCGTCGGCGCGGAAGCTGGCGATCAGCTGGGAGAAGTCGGCGACCTCGGCGGCGGTCAGGCCGGCGAAGGGTTCATCGACCAGCACCACCTTGGGATTGCGGGCAATGGCCTTGGCCAGCTCCAGCCGGCGCAGGTCGGCGAACGGCAGCGTGCGCGGCAGCCGGTGCATCACCTTGGACAGGCCGACGCGCGCCGCGATTTCCTCGGCTCGGCGCGTCACGCCATGGTCGGTGGCCAGCATGAACAGGTTGTCGGGCAGCAGTGCGAGCTTGATATGCTCCAGGATCGTCTGCCGCTGCAGCGGATGGCTGTGCTGGAACACCAGCCCGACGCCCTGGCGGGCGATGCGGTGGGTAGGCCAGCCGGCGACGTTGACACCGTCGATCAGCACCTGGCCGGCATTGGGCTTCTCGATCCCCATGATGCATTTCATCACGGTGGACTTGCCGGAGCCGTTTGGGCCGATCAGGCCGAGGATTTCCCCGGCGTTGATGGAAAAGCTGATGTCCTTGTTGGCGACAAGGCCGCCGAAGCGTTTGGTGACGCCTTTGACTTCCAGCAGCGCGGTCATTCGCGGCCTCCGGCCTGCAGAACCCGGCCGAGGAAGCCGCCGGGGAAGAAGAGGATCACCAACAGGGCGACAGCGGACACGACGAAGGTGGACAGCTGGCCCAGCGGGCGCAGGATTTCACCGGCGCCGATCAGGAAGATCGAGCCGACGGCGGCGCCGATGATGGTACGGCGGCCACCCAGCACGGCGGCGATGATGACGTTCACGCCGACGGCGATATCGACGACCGTCCCGACAGACGCGGTACCCAGGTAGAAGATCAGCATGGCGCCGGCGAGGCCGGAAAAGAAGGCGCTGATGCAGAACGCGGCCAGCTTGTGCTTGGCGACGTTGAAGCCCAGCGCCGAAGCCTCAACGGCATCCTGGCCGCTGGCCTGCAGGATCAGCCCGACCGGGGAGCAGGACAGGCCATACAGGATGGCGCCGCTGACGGTCATGAAGCTGAGCGCATAGTAGTAGTTGGTGTTGTCGTCGATGGCGAGCACGTCGGGCAGATCGAGCCCGATCTCTCCGCCGGTAACGCCCGCGAACAGCACGATGACGTTCTGCAACAGCAGCACCGCGACCAGCGTGACCAGGCCGAAATACGGGCCGGTGAGGCGCAGAGCCGGCACCGCAAGCACCACGCCGGCGATCACCGCGGCGAGGGAGCCGACGATCAGGCAGGCGGGAATCGGCCAGTGCCAGTAATGGTTCAGCAACGCCGCGGTGTAGGCGCCGACGCCGATCAGGAAGGACGGGCCGAAATTGACCTCTCCGGCAAAGCCGAACAGCAGGTCCCAGGACATGGCGAAGACGGCGTAGTAATAGGCGAGCGTCAGCAGGCCGAGGATATAGCCGTCAACGCCGAGCGGCAGGAGCGCGAGGATGACGAGCGCCGGGGCGGCGAGCAGGAATGTGCGCGAACGAAACATGGCTTACCTCCGCCCCAGCAGGCCTTGCGGCCGGACATAAACCACCGCGACGAGCAGCAGCAGGACCGGTACGGTTCGGATCGACGGCGATACCAGGTAGGCCGTCAACGTCTCCAGATAGCCGACGACATAGGCTGCGATCAGGGAGCCGGAGACGCTGCCGAGGCCGCCGAGAACGACGATGGAGAAGGCGCTGGCGGTCAGCGTGCCGGCGTTGTCCGAGCTGACGCCGAGGAAGGCGCCCAGCAGCACACCGGCGATGCCGGCCAGCACGCCGTAGATGGCCCACACCAGCAGGTAGATGTTCGACAGCTCAAAGCCCAGCAGCGTCAGGCCGCGCGGGTTCATCGACGCCGCCAGCAGCGACTTGCCGGTGCGGGTGCGATTGACCAGCAGCCACAGCAGGCCGATGACGCCCCAGGACAGGGCGGCGGTCAGGATTTCGTTCAGCGGGGTGCGGACGCCCATGATCATGATCACGCCGTCGATCAGCGGACGGACGGTCTTGGGATTGTTGGTAAAGAAATAGGCGATCGCCTCCTGCAGCATGATGCCCCACAGCAGTGTGGCGGTCAGGACGAAGATCTCTTTTTCTTCCTTGGGGATCGCGCGCGAGTCCTGGATTGGCCGGACGATCACCCGGTAGGTGAAGAAGGCGCAGACCAGGCTGGCGAGGACACCGGCCAGTGCGCCGCCATAGGCGCCGACCGGGAAACTGCCGGCGACGGCCCAGGCGATGACGGCCGCCACCACCATGATCGCGCCATGAGAGAGGTTCAGAACGCCGGAGACACCGAAGATCAGGGTAAAGCCAGTGGCACCGAGGGCATAGAGGCTGCTGATCGCGAAACCGTCGATCAGGATCTGCAGGGCGAGCATGGAACTCCGTTCGTGACGATCGCGTCTTGATAGCCGGAGGCTGCAACAACCGTCATGGCCCGCGGACGCGGACCATGATGACCGGGGATGCTGGCACCGGCCGGGCCGTGGCTGGCGGGCATTCGCCCACCATGACCGGACGGGACGGCCGGTGCCGTCGCAGCCTTACTGCGGCAGCTTGATGAAGGACGGGAAGACCATCTTTCCGGTAGCGACGTTGGCCGGCCAGACCGTGACCGGCTTGCCCTTCTGCCACTGCACCATCAGGCCGGTGATGTAGCCTTCACCGATCCGCATGCCGTGGGCGAACTGGTTGTCCTTCGGCAGGAAGGTGATCCGGCCGATGGTGCCGACATAGTCGGTCTTTTCCATGGCTTCGACCATCTTGTCCGGGTCGGTGCCGCCGGCCTTCTTGATCGCGTCGGCCCACATGAAGACCTCATCATACGCTTGGTAGGCGGCGTAGCCGGGCAGGTTGCCGTACTTCGCCTGATACCCCTTGGCGAACGGGATGGTCTTCGGGGTCACTGGCACGTCGGGCGCAGCGACCATGTTGAAGATCACGCCATCGGTGGCGCCGTTGGTGTCGGTCCAGAACGTGCTGTTCGTTGCCTGGCTCGACACGCCGTACATCGGCATCGGGACCTGCTGCTGCTGCCACTGCACGGTCGGCTGCACGCCGACATGGCTGATGCCGGTGACGATCACGTCCGGCTTCTCACCCTCGATCTTGTTGAAGATCGGCGTGAAGTCGGTGGTGTCGGGCGACA
>DAICYU010000022.1:0-263 GCA_027311485.1 Acetobacteraceae bacterium | reverse complement strand
GCACCTTCAGGCCGGCTTCCGGCAGGCACTTCGCGTATTCCGCGTCCAGCGGGATGGTCCAGGCCGCATCCTCGCTCATGATGACCGAGGACTTCATCTTCAGGTCCTTGACCATCAGGGACTTGGCGGCCTCGCAGACCACGTCGGCGATCTGGGTCGACGCCAGGTAGCCGTGGAACACGTATTTCTCATGCGCATAGTCATCGTGGACGCGCTTGGTGATTTCGTTGCTGGCAGCGCCCGGCGTGATCATCGGCATGTGC
>DAICYU010000229.1:0-5000 GCA_027311485.1 Acetobacteraceae bacterium | reverse complement strand
CTACCAAATCTCGGTCGGTCCCTCATGTGTAAGGGACCATGACCCACAAGCGTTTCTGTAACGCATCAAAAAGATACATCCAGACAACGCCCAAAAGTCTAACCCAGATCCAACAAACCAAGTCTTCACCCGATCCGCAATCCAAGCCAAACCTAACCATCACCACTCACGCAGTGATCCAAGGGCGCCGCCAACGTATCCCTTCCTAGCCTATGCAACTGTCAAAGAACCAAGGCACCAAACAACCCGTCATCCACACATCGTGGACCAACAGGTCGTCCCAACACCTTCCATTACCCCTCCGCCAGACCCCAGCGAAGGCCGAGGATATTAGCGGAACCAACCAACCACCGCAAGAAGTTTCTGCAGCCGCCGTCGGTGAGCGGCTTCCTACCCCCCACCCCTCACACCGTCAAGCACCTTTTTAAAGTTTTCTTGCAACCCCACCCCCACACACTACCCGCCGTCATACCGCGTCGAAGTCCACCACCACTCGTGCCGTCGTCGGTTTCGCCTGGCAGGTCAGCACAAAACCCTGCTGCAACTCCCACGGTTCCAGCGAATAATTCACCTCCATCCGCGCCGCGCCCTCCACCAGCTTCGCTCGGCAGGTGCAGCACATCCCGCCCTTGCAGGCGAACGGAAGATCAATGCCGGCCCGCAAGGCGGCATCCAGAATCGCCTCCCCCTCGGCAACCGGCACCTCGCGCCGCTTGCCCTCCACCACCACCGAGGCAATGCACGCCGGTTCAGCCCGGACATCGACCCGCGGCGCCGGCTGTGGCCGTCCCCCTTGCGCCGAGATGAAGCGCTCCACGTGGATGCGGGCGTCATCCACGCCCAGATCGCGCAACGTCTCGGACAGCGACTCGATCATCGCCTCCGGCCCGCAGATGAAGGCGTGGTCAATCGACTCAACCGGCACCATGCCCCGCAGCAGGCGCCGGATCTTCGCGTCATCCAGGTGGCCGTTCAGCACCTCGATGTCCTGCTCCTCCCGGCTCAACGCATGGAACACGCTCAGGCGGTCCAGGTGGCGGTCCTTCAGGTCCTCCAGCATGTCCCGGAACAGGATGCCGTCCACCGTCCGGCTGCCGTAGAACAGCACGAACCGGCTGTCCGGCTCGCGCGCCAGCACGCCCTGGATGATGGACAGGATCGGGGTAATGCCCGACCCGGCGGCGAAGCCGACATGCAGCCGGCCATCGCCCGGACTCCCGGCCAGGCCGAAACGGCCGGTCGGCGTCATCACCTCGATCGTGTCACCCACCGCCAGATGGGTATTGGCCCAGACGGAAAACGCCCCGCCATCCACCCGCTTGATCGCTACGCGCAATTCACCCGAGTCGGGCGCTGAACAGATGGAATAGGACCGGCGGAGGTCCTCGCCGTCCACGTTGGCGCAAAGGGTCAGATACTGGCCGGGTTCGAAGCGGTAATCTTCAGCCAGGTCAGGCGGCACGGCAAAGCGCAGCGACACCGCATCGGCCGTCTCGCGCCGCACCTCGGCGACGGTCAGGCGATGGAAGCGCGGCGTCGTGCGGGCAAGAGTCTCGGACATGTCAGCCTCTTGGGGACGATTTGGCGGCGTGCGATCAGTGGCACTTGAAGTAGTCGAACGGCTCGCGGCAGGCATTGCAGCGCCATAAGGCCTTGCAGCTCGTGGAGCCGAACTCGGCGATCCGCTCGGTGTTGCGCGCACCGCAGCGCGGGCAAGCCACAACGTCCTGCCCGAACAGGGCCCGTCGTCCGGCCGGACCGGCAGGCGGGGCGATGCCATAGGCACGCAGCTTCTCCCGCCCCTCCTCGGTCATCCAGTCCGTCGTCCAGGCCGGGGAAAGCACGGTCCTGACCGCCGCCTTCGCAAAGCCTGCACGCAGCAGGGCGGTTTCCACCTCCAGGCCGATCATGTTCATCGCCGGGCAGCCGGAATAAGTCGGGGTGATCGTCACCTCCACCGCGTCGTCCGTCACCTGCACGTCGCGCAGCACGCCAAGATCGGCGATCGACAGCACCGGAATCTCCGGGTCGCAGACCGACGCAGCCGCGGCCCAGGCGCGCTGGCGCGGCGAGTCGCTCACCAGCTCGCCCCTGGGACCAGGCGCTGAATGTATTGCAGCTCGGTCAGAAGGTGCCCGAAATGCTCGCTGTGCCGCCCTTGCCGGCCGCCCTGCTGCATGAAGCCGCCCTTTGGCACCTCCAGCATTGCCGCCTGCAGGATTTCGCCGACGGTCGCGTCCCACGTTGCACGCAGGCCCGCCGGATCAATGGCGATACCCTCCCCAATCAGAGCCTGCTCCTCCGCATCGGCAAGGAACATCTCGCCGGTGAACGGCCAGAGTTCGGCAAGCGCGTCCGCCACCCGGCGATGGCTTTCGGCGGTGCCGTCGCCCAGCCGCAGCACCCATTCCGCACTGTGGCGCAGGTGATACGCCATCTCCTTCTCCGCCTTCGCGGCAATCGCGGCCAGGGTGGCATCGGCGGACTGCATCATCGCCCGCCAGTACGGGTCGGCGTAGGCGGCGTAGAAAAATTGCCGCAGGATGGTATGCGCGAAATCGCCATTCGGCCGCTCGACCAGCAGCAAGTTCCGGTAGTCGCGTTCGCGGCGCAGATAGGCGAAATCGTCCTCGTCGTGCCCGGCCCCTTCAACCGCCCCGGCGTAGGAATACAGCGAACGAGCCTGGCCGATCAGATCCAGCGCCATGTTGGCCAGCGCCATCTCCTCCTCCAGGATCGGCGCCTTGCCGGTCCATTCCGAAAGCCGGTGACCCAGGATCAGCGCATCGTCGGCGCGCCGCACCACATAGTGCACCAGCGGCGTCGGAACGACCTGGATGGTGGACAGCGCGCTCACATATGCCCCACTTCGTCGGGGATCTCATAAAATGTCGGGTGGCGGTAAGCCTTCGACGCCGTCGGTTCGAAAAGCATGCCCTTGTCCGCCGGATCAGACGCGGTGATCGCGGATGACGGGACCACCCAGATCGACAGCCCCTCCCCGCGCCGTGTGTAGAGATCGCGGGCCGCCTGCAGCGCCAGCGTTGCGTCCGCGGCGTGCAGCGATCCCGCGTGCCGGTGCGAAAGCCCGTTGCGGGAGCGGATGAAAACTTCCCAGAGCGGCGTGTTCGGCGTGGGCATGGGTCCGGTTCCTCTCAGGCGGCTTCTTCACGGCGGGCCTGGCGCTTGGCGGCAAAGGCGGCAGCGGCTTCCCGCACCCAGGCGCCATCGTCATGCGCCTTGCGGCGGGCGTTCAGCCGGTCGCGGTTGCACGGGCCACCGCCGGCGATGACACGGGCAAATTCGTCCCAGTCGATCGGTCCGTGATGCCAATGCCCGTCCTCGAACCGCAGCGCCGCATCCGGGATCGTCAGGCCCAGGAATTGCGCCTGCGGCACCGTGGCATCGATGAATTTCTGCCGCAACTCGTCATTGGAGAAACGCTTGATCTTCCACTGCATCGACGCATCCGAGTGCTGCGAATTCGCATCCGGCGGCCCGAACATCATCAGCGACGGCCACCAGAAGCGGTTCAGCGATTCCTGCGCCATGGCCTTCTGCGCCGGCGTGCCGGCCGCCAGGGTGCACATGATCTCGTAGCCCTGGCGCTGGTGAAAGCTCTCCTCCTTGCAGACGCGGATCATGGCGCGGGCGTAGGGGCCATAGGAACACCGGCACAGCGGGATCTGGTTCATGATCGCCGCGCCGTCCACCAGCCAGCCGATCGCGCCGATATCGGCCCAGGTCAGGGTGGGATAATTGAAGATCGAGGAATACTTCGCCTTCCCTGAAAGCAACTGGTCGATCAGTTCCTCGCGGCTGGTGCCAAGGGTCTCGGCCGCGGCATACAAGTAAAGCCCGTGCCCGCATTCGTCCTGCACCTTGGCCAGCAGGGCGGCCTTGCGCCGTAGTGACGGGGCGCGCGTAATCCAGTTGCCTTCCGGCAGCATGCCAACGATCTCGGAATGTGCGTGCTGGGAAATCTGGCGCGTCAGGGTGCGGCGATAGGCGGCGGGCATCCAGTCATTCGGCTCGATCCGCTCCTCGGCATCAACCCGTGTCTGAAAGCGCTCCAGCGCGGCGCTGTCTTCCAGCACCCGTTGTTCGCCGTCGCCCCGCTGGTTCAAAGCCTGCGTGTACATCGCCGAGCCTCCCTGGCGTCGTTCGGTCCTGTCCCAAACCGGCACGCGTCACCGCCGCACGCATCGGAACGTCCGATAGGATATATCACAGAAAAGTCCGAATACAAGAAATTCGGTAACATGTCGCAGCGCAGCAATCCACACGCCAGGACGTCGGCTGACGGCGTTGCAACCGGTGACGGCGTACTCAGCAACTCGTGATTTTGGGGCGCCGACGAAGGGCTTGCCGGGAAGATTTCACCGCAATATTTGAACTCTGAATTCAGAGTTCGAAAAGGTCGACAACCGTGCCCATTCAGCTCGCCCGCAATCTGACCGACCAGATCTACGACGCCATCGTGGATGAGATCTGCGATGCGCGGCTGAAGCCCGGCACACACCTGGTACAGGAGCAACTGGCGGAGCGGTTCGGCGTCTCCCGCCAGCCGATCCAGCAGGCAATGGGACGCCTGAAGGCCGACGGCATGGTCGAGGAACTCGGCCGGCGCGGGCTGTTCGTCACGCTGCTCAATCCCACCCGTATGCTCCACCATTACGGCATCCGTGCTGCACTCGATGGCTATGCTGCGCGTGTCGCCGCGGAGCGTGCGAAAGCCGATGAGGTGTTCGCCGCCGCCACCCGGCGTGAAGGCCGCACGATCCTGGAGGCCGGCAAGGCCGCGGTCGCCGCAGGCGCGATCGCCGAGCAGATCCGGTTGGATGATGCGCTGCATCAGTTGATCTACGCCGCATCGGGCAATCCGATGATCGCCACGACCGCCGAACCGCATTGGCGCTTCCTGCGCCGCGCGATGGCTGACGTGCTGCGACAGGCCCAGCCGGCGCCGGAAATCTGGCGCCAGCACGCCGGCATCCTGG
>DAICYU010000228.1 GCA_027311485.1 Acetobacteraceae bacterium | reverse complement strand
GACAAATTATGAGATCAGCAAGACGGTGCGCGCGGTTGTGCACGACCAGCCGCGAATCGAGCGGATCTCATTGGCCGTTATGATCGATGGCATTGATGCGGTGACAGCCGACGGTAAGCACAACTGGCGGCCGCGCAGTGCGGACGAACTGGATCGCATCGACAAACTGGTGAAGACGGCGATCGGCTACGATGAGAAGCGCGGCGACCATGTCGAGGTGGTCAGCATGCCATTCATCAATGAGGTCGAGCCGTCTGATGGCACCACGCACACCGTAGCGATCGCCCGGAACGCCGACCTGGTGACACTGCTCCGGATTGTCGGGTTCGGCGTGGTTGGCTTCGGGATCATCATCCTGACTGCCCGCTCGATCCTGAACGCACTGAATCGTCCGCCGTCGGCCGTCGTGGCCGAGAGCAGCGGAGAAGGCGGTTCAGCGATCCTGGGCCTAGCCCAGCCGGAAGGCGGACCGCTGGGTATTGGGCAGGACCGTACGGCAGATGGGCCGGGCGGAGGCGATGATCGGGAGACGATTCAGATGAAGCAGGTGGAGGGCGCCATGCGGGCGTCGTCGATCCGAAAAGTCACGGAACTGGCTGAGAGCCAGCCGGAGAATGCGCTGGCAATCATCCGGCGTTGGATGGCTGTTGAACAGGGTTGATCGGCATGGCGAGCGCGTTCTAGTGCCGAAAGTGCCGCATCCCGGTGAATACCATGGCAACCCCCGCGGCGTCCGCAGCGGCAATCACCTCCGCATCCCGGATGGACCCGCCCGGTTGAATGACCGCCGTGGCGCCTGCCGCGATCGCCGCCTCCAGACCGTCGGCAAACGGGAAAAACGCATCGGACGCGACAACGCTTCCCTCGGTCATCCGGTCGGACAGGCCAGCGGCCCTGGCGGCCTCCTCGCTCTTCCACGCTGCAATGCGGGCGGAATCAACCCGGCTCATTTGCCCGGCGCCGATACCGACGGTTGCGCCTGCCTTGGCATAGACAATGGCGTTGGATTTCACGTGCTTGCAGACGCGGAAGGCGAACAGCAGGTCGGCCAGTTCCGCATCCGTCGGGGCACGCTGCGTGACCACCTTGATGTCCCCTGCCCCGATCCGGCCCCCGTCGCGGGTTTGCGCCAGGAAGCCGCCCGAGAGACTGCGGAACACCAGTCCCGGTGCGGCCGGATCAGGCAGGCCACCGGTCAGCAGCAGCCGCAGGTTCTTCTTCCGCGCCAGGATTGCCTTCGCCCCCGCATCGGCATCCGGCGCCACAATGACTTCGGTGAAGATCGTCGCGATCTTTTCCGCCGCCGCAGCATCCAACGGCCGGTTCAACGCGACGATGCCGCCGAACGCCGACACCGGATCGCAGCGCAGGGCCGCATCCCAGGCATCAGAGAGCGAGTCGGCGGAGGCAACGCCGCAAGGATTGGCGTGCTTGACGATCACCACGGTGGGCGCATCGAACTCGGCCACGCACTCAAACGCCGCATCCGTGTCGTTCAGGTTGTTATAGGACAGCTCCTTGCCCTGTACTTGCTGGGCGGTCGCCATGCCCGGACGGTCGCCGGTGACGTAGAACGCGGCCGCCTGATGCGGATTCTCACCGTAGCGCAGCGTCTGGCGCAAGCTGCCGGCGACCGCCAGACGACGCGGGAATGTTTCCTGACGCTGGCCGGCGAACCAGGCTGCGATCGCCGAGTCGTACGCCGCCGTACGGGCATACGCCTCGCCTGCCAGCCGGCGACGCAACGCCAGGCTTGTGCCACCCGAGGCCGTTATTTGCGCCAGCACGTCGGCATACTGATCCGGATCGGTCAGGACAGCGACGAAATCATGGTTCTTGGCCGCGGCGCGGATCAGTGCCGGACCGCCGATATCAATGTTCTCGACGCAGTCGTCGTAGGCAGCGCCTTTGGCCACCGTCGCCTCAAACGGGTACAGATTCACGACCACCAGGTCGATCGGAGCAATGCCGTGCTGCTGCATCTGCGCCACATGCTCCGCCACGTCACGGCGGCCCAGGATCCCGCCATGAATCTGGGGCACAAGGGTCTTCACGCGGCCATCCATGATCTCCGGGAATCCGGTATGATCCGAAACCTCCTTAACCGGCAAGCCGGTATCCCGCAGCGCACGGGCCGACCCGCCGGTGGACAGGATTTCAACCCCGCGTTCGGCGAGTGCTTTGGCGAATGGCACAAGGCCCGTCTTGTCGGAGACCGAGATCAGGGCACGTCGGATGGAAACGATGTCGCTCATGGCGGCGGGATAGACCTAGAGGCCCAGTAGGTCCAGCGTCCGCGCAAGTACCTTCGCCTCATCGTATCGGTCGAGCGCGCTTTCCCGCCCGGCATCCCCCATAGCGGCGCGCAGATCCGGATCGCGGGTCAGACGGCGCAACGCGGCACCCAAGGCAGCGGCATCGCCGGGGGGCGCCTTGAGGCCAGTCACACCGTCGATCACCTGCTCATCCGGACCGCGCACCGACGTGGCTACAACCGGAAGGCCGGTCAGCATCGCCTCGATCACCGACATCGGCAAACCCTCAAACCGGCTTGGCAGCGCAAAGATATCCGCGGCGGCAAGCAAGGCGGGGATATCCTCGCGATAGCCCAACAGGCGCAGGCGGCTGCCCAGTCCCGCACCACGCAGCACCGCCTCCATGTCCGGGCCGCGGTCCGTGTCCAGGCGTTGACCGACAACCCAAAGCTCTGCTTCGGGCGCCGATCGCATCGCCTGCGCAAGTTCCGGATAGCCCTTGTGCCACACCAGGCGCGACACGGCGATGACCACGACCCGGTCAGCTGGAACACCGAGTTCGGCGCGGATACGGGCCCGGGCGGCCGGATCAGGACGGAACACGGCCGGATCCCGTCCATTGCGAACGGCCTGCGCATGCGCGGCGATGTGCAGGCGGCGTGCATCACGCGCCTCGGCTTCCGAGACAGTCAGGAATATGTCGGTGTAGCGAGCCGCCACCCACTCCATCAACAGCGACAAGGCTCGGCGCGGCGGAGAGGATGCCGCGTGATTAAACAGGAACCCGTGGCACGTATAGGCGATATGCGGCACTCCGGCGACGCGTGCGGCCAGGCGAGCGAGAAAACCGCTGATCGGCATGTGGGCATGGACGATGTCGGGCTTTTCCGCCCGCAGAATCGCAACCAGCGCGCGAAAGGCGCGCACATGCGCCACCGGCGACAAGCGGCGAATGAAGGGAACCGGGATAACACGGAACCCTTCGGCGCGGACCGTGGCGAGCAGCGGCCCCTCGGCACAGGCGCCAACCACCTCATGCCCGCGGTCACGAATGGCGCGCATCAGCGGCAGCAGGAAGTGCCGCAGGGAAAAATCGACATTGGTGATTTCGATGATCTTCACGGTCAGAGTATGCCGGTGAGCGGTCCAGGCCCGGTCACCCGGCTCGCTCGACCTTGCTGAGCGCCCATTTCACATGCTGCGGTCCGTCGGCGAACCCGGTCATCACCACCTGTTCGCTCCGCCGTGGCTCCGCGCCGCCGAGGTATATGCTTTCGTCCAATGTCAGGCGGGCGCCATCCGCCCGTAAACGCCAGAATGCCCCGGACCGCAGGCGAAGCAGCACCGCGGCGCCGTCCTGCTGCAGGCTGGCCTGAACATCGGGGTGCAGGTGGAAGCGGAGGGTGAAAGGCTGCGGTTCGGGCGATTCGATCAGATCCTCACCGCGGATGTCCTCGCCGCTTTCTGCCATGTACAAGCGACGTCGGTGTACCGCGTTGAACACCTTTTTCCAGCCGTCGTGCGACACATCCAGCCAATGCGCGCCGGCCGCTTCCTGGCGGTTGACTTCGACCACCACAGGCCGCCTGCCAAGGCCATCGGGCTTCAGCTCGCTGCTGCTGATATCGCCGATGATCAGCGTGGAGTGCGCAGCGGTGGCACGGGACGCATCCCGCCATTGCGGCGGGCCGGCTGGAAAGGCGCCGCAATTCACCACCAGCCGATCGCGCCCCACGGACAGCTCCATAGAAAGCGTGCCGGCATGCGCAAACCGGTCCAAGCCCGCTGGTGCCGGCGCGCCGCAATCCACAATCAGCACGCTGCGGCCAGCCTGCATGCGATGAAAACCGCCCTCGGCCAAAGCCGACGGGCCACGACCGCCGCGGCCAGCCTGCGTTAGCACCAGGTCGATCAGCGTAGGCGTTTCTTCCTTGCTGCCGTTGAACAGACACAACGCACCGTCATGGTGCCGCATCATGCGCAAGGCCGGCGCCATTCGGTCGATCGCCTGGCCAAGCACCGGCGGCGGCTGCGTCTGGGATGTCTGCAACAGCGCCCGGATTTCGGTCAGGTCCTGCAGGGCGGACAGTTGGGCAGCCGGGCTGCGTTCGGCGTGACAGCCATCCGGCAGGATTTGCCGAGCAATCTCCTGCGGCAGAAAGCGCAGCGCGCGCGTCAGAAAGCCGGGATGTTCGCGCAGCGCGACCGCGGCGGCGATCAGGCCTTTCAGCGCGGTCAGCGCGCGGGCGTCGATTTCTTCGGCAGGCAAGGCAGCAGACAGGCCCCGTGCATCCGATACCAGACGGCTCATGAGCCGCTGGCGAAACACATCGTCGGCACTGGCGGCAAAGAAGTCGTAGTGACCAAGCCACGCGGTGATTCGTGCACCAATGACGTCGGGGCGATGGGCGATCGGGTCGGAGGGTGGCGAAGCAATCCAGTCCGCGACCAGAGCCCGGGCACGGAGCCGGGCGGCATCGGACCCCAGGGCGCGCAGATCGCGCAGCCAGGTGAAGCCGTGCGCACCGGCACGCAACACGGATGAGCCATCGATCTGCTGCCAGGTACCAGGCCGCAGGGGTTGGATCGCACCGCCGAATTCCAGCTCACCCTTGATAAGCCTGGCACCGCGGGCGTCATCGCCTGGCCAGGGATCGCGCACCGACAAGGCCGGCGCATCCGGTATTCGCCCCATGCGCAAGCTGGGCAGGCGAGCCATCGCACGCCGGGCATCACGCAACCATCGCGTTGGCGTGGAACCGCTCATACATCCCCGCGCAGTGCTGCGATGGCTTCAGCGTAATCGGCGGCCCGGAAAACCGATGTGCCGGCAATGAGGGTGTCGGCGCCAGCCGCGATGGCCTTAGGAGCGGTCGCCATCGTGATACCCCCGTCGACCGCAAGGGCAATCGGATGATCCGCAGCATCGATCATCTGCCGCAGCCGGGTGATTTTCGGCAGTTGCGATGTGAGGAAAGATTGACCGCCAAAGCCAGGGTTAACCGACATCACCAGTATGATGTCCACCAGATCGAGCGCCCAGGAGACGGTATCCGGCGAGGTTGCCGGGTTGAGCACCACGCCAGCCTTCTTGCCGGCCTTGCGGATGTGCTGCAATGAACGATGCAAATGCGGTCCGGCTTCCGGATGCAGGCTGATATGATCGGCGCCTGCGTCGATAAATGCATCCAGGTACAAATCGACCGGGGCGATCATCAGATGCACATCGAAGGGCAGGTTCGAGTGCTTCCGCAGCGCGGCCAGTATCGTCGGCCCGAAACTGATGTTGGGAACGAAATGGCCGTCCATGATATCGAGATGCAGCCAGTCCGCGCCCGCTGCTTCTATGGCAGTAACCTCCTCCCGCAGCCGGCCGAAATCGGCGGCCAGCAAACTGGGGGCGATCGTCACACGCCGGGATGTCGAGTCAGCCATACCATGTTTCTAGACAGGCCGAAGGACCTTATACAAGGCCGCAAGCCGCGTGACAGGCCTTCTACAGGCCCGTATTGCCGCGGCTTTGCTGTTTCGGACGGATATCACGCGCGCTTGATCACGCAGGGACACCGGCATCGAACCGCCGCGCAGGCCTTGCGTTGCCGCATCAATCAATACGGAGGCAACGATGCCCGGAACGGCGCCGCGTGCGGACCCGGACTTATGGGGAGGGTGAAGGCAGAGGTCATCCACAGCGACAAAGGCGGCAGATCCGGCCAATGGTCGGCACGTCAGGCGCAGTTCGCGGCTGCGGAATACAAGAAGCGAATCGGCGGTTACAGGGGCAGGAAAGCCGCTAAGAGTCACTTGGTGCCATGGACCACCAAGGAGTGGCGCACCAGATAAGGCAAGCTCCGCGGCGATTCACATGAACGCTATCTGGCCAAGCAGGTCCGGGAAAACTGAGCCAATCCGACTACAGGCCAAAACCGGACAAGAAACGGGCAGAGAGCGCTTGAGCAAAGTGGCACGCGCCAAGGCATTGCAGGCAGGAACTCGGCACCCATGAGCAATCCAGCGATGAACGAGAAGGAGCGTCGCGAGACTTTGGTTGAATTTCGCCGGGTGGTGAATGTGACACCCGCCGCAATGCGCCATTGGTTTGCCTCGGACGAAAGCCGGTCGGTCGGCATAACGCATGATGGCGCGAAAATGAGCGGACCCGATCAGCCCGAGTCGGTCGGCCACGGCATGGGCCAACGGGTCGTGGAGATCAAGGCGCGCAAGCCAGCCGCATTGACCGAGGCCGACTACCGCGACATGCGCAAGGTGGTTGGCTACATGCACCGCCACAGGACACAACGTCCGGACGGCGACGTCGAAGACACGCGTTGGCGCAAGTCCCTGATGAACTTGGGCCACGATCCGATGCGGGATGAGCCGCCGGATTGACCGCCATCCGACCCGTCAAGGTCGGATCAGCCGCGCAGCGAAAAACCCGTCCATCCCGCCGATGTCCGGCCACAGGCCCGGATGGGTCCGCAGAAAGCCGTCCGGGGTGAGCGCCGCCGGCAGATCGGCCAGCTCGTCGGGAC
>DAICYU010000227.1 GCA_027311485.1 Acetobacteraceae bacterium | reverse complement strand
GGAGACGCATGGCGGGCGGCGCCTATCTCGTCGGCATACGCATGGTCAGCGGACGGTCCGCGTGACTGTACTGCTGGAAGCTAAAGGCCTTCAGGCCGCCTATGGTGAGACCAAGGTCCTCCACGGCATCGATTTTACCATTCGTCAAGGTGGCGTCACGGCGCTTCTGGGCGCCAATGGCGCTGGTAAAACCACCACGTTACGCGCCATCTGCGGACTGGTCAGGACCCAGGGTACCATCACCCTGGCCGACACCCGTATCGACGGCAAAGCGACCGAGGATATCGTACGCCTCGGGGTTGCCCATGTGCCCGAAGGCCGCGGCACCTTCATGGAGCTCACCGTCGAGGAGAACATGAAGCTTGGCGCCTACACCCGCCCGGCGCGGGAGGCGCATGCCGACTTCGACCGCATGTTCGACTACTTCCCGCGCCTGAAGGAGCGGTTTCGCCAGCAGGCCGGAACGCTGTCAGGCGGGGAACAGCAGATGCTGGCCATCGTCCGCGCCCTGCTGATGCGTCCCCGGCTGCTGTTGCTGGACGAACCGTCCTTCGGCCTGGCGCCGCTGATCGTGCAGGAAATCTTCCGCATCCTCGAGCGCATCAAGCAGGAGGCCGGCGTCAGCATCCTGCTGGTTGAGCAGAACGCCGCGATCGCCCTGCAATTCGCCGAGGACGCGTTCCTGCTGGAAACCGGCCGCATCGTCATGTCTGGCCCAGCGGATGAGATCAGCAAGGACGAGGGCGTCCGCCGCTCGTATCTGGGTTACTAGGGGGGCACGATGCTCGAGGGCGTCATCCATCAGATCATGTCGGGCATTGCCACGGGCGGCATCTATGCCAGCGTGGCCCTGGCCCTGGTCATGATTTACCAGGCCACGCACCACGTGAACTTCGCGCAGGGGGAGATGGCCACATTCTCCACCTACGTCACGCTGATGTTCATCAATGCCGGATTTCCCTACTGGGTTGCATTGGCCATCGGCGTGGCGCTGTCCTTCGCCGCCGGGGTGGCGATCGAGCGTGTGCTCATGCGGCCCCTGGCCAATGCACCGGTATTGGCATCCGTCGGGGTCTTTGTCGGCCTGCTGCTCGTCATCAACAGCCTGAGCGGCTGGTTCTTCGACTACACGATCAAGCAGTTCCCGACCCCGTTCCCGGACCACCCGATGCTGGGCGGCTATCTGTCAGGACATGAACTCGGCTCAACCGCCGTCACCCTGATCGTGCTGCTGAGTGTCTATCTGTTCTTCCGCTACACGCGCCTGGGCCTGGCCATGCGGGCCGCCGCATTCAATGCCACATCCTCCCGCCTGGTCGGTGTGCGGGTCGGCTGGATGCTGGCCCTCGGCTGGGGCCTGGCCGCGGCCATCGGCGCCATCGCCGGCTGCATGGTCGCGCCGATCGTGTTCCTCGATCCCAACATGATGGGCGGCATCCTGCTCTATGCCTTCGCCGGCGCCCTCCTCGGCGGCATCGACAATCCACTCGGCGCCGTCATCGGTGGCTTCATGGTCGGCATCATCGAAAACCTCGGCGGCGCCTACCTGGTGGGCACCGAGTTGAAGCTGACGCTGGCGCTGGTGATCATCGTCGCGGTCCTGACCATCAAACCCACCGGCCTGATGGGCCGGCGTGTGTATAGCCGGGTGTAATGACCATGCGCGCATCCTGGCTGTTCCCGGTTCTGGTCATACTCGCCGCCGCTGTGCCGGTGGCATTTATGACCAATTACCATCTGTTCCAGCTGACCATGGTGGTGGTCTACGGCATCGCCATCCTCGGGCTTGCCTTGCTGACCGGCTTCAACGGTCAGATCTCGCTGGGCCACGGGGCGTTCTACGCGATTGGCGCCTATACGACCGCCATCCTCATGAGCACGTGGAACGTGCCGTACTGGGCGACGCTGCCGGTCTCGGCGGCGGTGTGTGCGCTGGTCGGCTTCCTGATTGGCCTGCCGGCGCTGCGGCTGGGCGGGCTGTATCTGGCGCTGACCACCTTTGCGCTGGCCGTCGCGATCCCGCAGATCCTGAAATACAAGGGAATCGATGACTGGACCGGCGGCGTTCAGGGCCTGGTCATCGACAAGCCGGATGCGCCGTTCGGCCTGGACCTGTCGGCGGATGCCTGGCTGTACTTGTTCACGCTCGGGGTTGCGGTGATCCTGTACGTGATCGGCTGGAATATCGTCCGTGGCCGCGTCGGGCGCGCCATGATGGCGATCCGGGATCACGCCATGGCGGCGGAGACCATGGGCATCAACCTCGCCATGGTGAAGACCCGCACCTTTGCCCTCAGCGCGATGTATACCGGCCTCGCCGGATCGCTGGGCGCCATCGCGGTGCAGTTCGTCGCCCCGGACAGCTTCGGTGTGTTCGTCTCGATCTTTCTGTTCGTCGGCTTGGTTGTCGGCGGCGTATCGTCCATCGGCGGCACCCTGCTGGGCGCCGCGTTCGTGGAATTCGTGCCGAACCTGGCGGATCAGGTGTCCAAGGCGGCGCCGGGCGCGGTGTATGGCGTCATTCTGATTGCCATCATGTTCCTGATGCCGGCCGGGGCCGGCGGCTTCCTCGGCGGTCTCTGGCGCAAAGTGGTCCGGACGCGGTAGCCGCACCGGGAACACCGCAGCCCCGGCGCCGCGCCGGTGGCCCCGCATCAGGGTTCGGCGGCATTCGTCCCGGGTCGGGCATCGACCCGATCAAGGATCTGCTGCAGGGCAGGCCGCATCCGCCGCAGCTCCTCCAGATGAATTGCGGACAGCGTCGCCAGATGCTGTTCAGCCGCCTGCGTCAGGCTTAGCAGCACCCGACGCCGGTCCGCAGCGTCGTGCGTTCGGCTGAGGAGACCTGCGTCCACCAGCCGATCCACCAGTTCCACGGCGCTGTTGTGCTGAATGCACAGACGCTCCGCCAGCTCCCCGATCGTCGGGTTGCCATCACCGGGATAGCCTTTGATGGCCAGCAGGGTCTGGTGCTGACGCGCGGTCAGCCCGCACCGTTGCGCGGCGTTGCCACTGAATTCCAGAAAACGGCGAATCAGGTACCGGAAATCGGACAATGTCCGGTAGTCCTGCCGGTCGAGCTGCGAAGGCATCATGCCGGCAAATCTGGCCTCTGCGCGGGCTGCTCGCAACGGCGTGTTTTGTGGTATATATATCGTGTCACGATATGTTATGGCAGCCGCTCAATCATTCCCAGGGACATACGGACGAACGTGACAAAACTTGCTGCGCCGCTTGCGGAGCCGGAAGCGGCCCCCGATCATGCGATCGACCATGCGATCCACAATCCTGTTCATTCGGCGCCTGCGAACGCGGGTCATGCGACAACAGGGGCGCCAAAGGGGGAAATGCCTTTGGGCGATTTCACCACCAACCCGCGCGTGCTGGTGGTGGCGGCCCTTGCGGCCCTGGTCGGCACCTTCGGCGTGGGTGCCGGTGTCGTGCTGCTCAACCTGATCCGCCTTTGCACCAACCTGGCCTATTTCGGCCGCTTCTCCCTTGCCGACTTGCCGCTGCGCCTGTCGCCGCTGGGCCTTGCAGCCGTGGTGGTGCCGGTGATCGGCGCCCTGATCGTCGGGTTGATGGCCCGCTATGGCAGTGAAAAGATCCGCGGCCACGGCATTCCCGAAGCGATCGAGGCGATTCTGCTGGGCCGCAGCCGCCTGGACTGGAAAGTCGCCATCCTGAAGCCGCTGTCCTCGGCCATCGTCATCGGCAGCGGCGGCCCGTTCGGCGCCGAGGGACCGATCATCATGACCGGCGGTGCGATCGGATCGCTGATCGCCCAGGTGCTGCCGGTCAGCGATTCGGAGCGCAAGACGCTGCTGGTTGCCGGAGCCGCCGCCGGCATGACCACCGTGTTCGGCACGCCGATCGCCGCGGTCATGCTGGCAGTCGAACTGCTGCTGTTCGAATGGACGCCGCGCAGCTTCATTCCGGTCGCCGTCGCCGCCATCATCGCCGATGTCGAGCGGACGGCGCTTGGCCTGCCGTCGCCGCTGTTTCCCTTCCTTGGCGGCATGGACACGTCGGCGACCGCGCTTCTGGCCTGGTTGCTGATCGGCCTGTTGTCCGGCCTGCTGTCCGGCCTGCTGACCCGCCTTGTGTATGCGTGCGAGGACGGGTTCCTGAAGCTGCCGATCCATTGGATGTGGTGGCCGATGCTGGGCGGCGTGGTCGTCGGCGTCGGCGGCCTGATCGAGCCGCGGGCCTTGGGCGTCGGCTATGCCAACATTGCGGCGATGCTGCAGGGCGGCGTCGTTCCCACCTCGGCGCTGCTGCTGCTGGTTGTGAAGGCGATCATTTGGGCGGTGGCGCTGGGCTCCGGCACGTCGGGCGGCGTGCTGGCACCGCTGCTGATCATGGGCGGCGCTATGGGGGCGGCGCTGGCGCACATTTTTCCTGCTGCGAGCCCGGGTTTCTGGGCGCTGATGGCGATGTGCGCGACGATGGGCGGCACAATGCGGTCGCCGCTGACGGCCACGTTCTTCGCCGTGGAACTGACCGGCAACACCCACGTCCTGTTGCCGCTGATCACCGCCTGTGTCACCGCGCATGCCGTCACGGTGCTGCTCATGCGCCGCTCCATCCTGACCGAAAAGGTCGCTCGGCGGGGTCACCATCTGGCACGCGAATACCGGGTGGATCCGTTCGCGCTGACGCGGGTGCAGGAAGTCATGGCGACGAAGGTGGAAACCCTGCCGGAAACCATGACGCTGAGGGAAGTCACGGCCTTCCTGACCGATCCGACCACCAGGCACCCCAGCTTCCCGGTCATCGACGCGGATCGCCGTGTCCTGGGCATTGTCAGTCCGCCCGCAGTGATGGCCTGGCGGCGGCAGGGCATCCGCCGCGATACGCCGTTGCGCACGCTGCTGGCAGGGCAGCCGGTGGTCACCGCCTATCCGGACGAATACCTGGAAGGGATCGTCAACCGGATGATGGCGCTGAACATCGGGCGGCTGCCGGTCATCGCCCGCGATGACGGCAGGCTGGTTGGCTATATCGGCTGGAAGGACCTGCTGCATGTGCGCGGCAAGATCGTGGCCGAGGAAACCCAGCGGATGGCCTTCTTCGGCATCGGTCGCGGGCGCAGAGCGGTGCCGGCCGTGGCGGAGTAGGGATCGACCTCGCCAAGAAGCTGAGCGGCCCTCTGGGGATGAACGGCCCACCGGGGTGGCCGTTCATCCGCATACCGCAGTTGCAGATTACCCGGCGCCGGCCAGCAGGGAACCACCGGCTGGGCATCGGTACGACATAAAGCCGGAACCGACAGCGTCGGTTCCGGCTTTATGAGTAGATGATCAAAGTCGAAATCTGATCGGACAGGGTGTGCCCAGATCAGGCGCGGCCAGAGAGGGAACGGTTGCGCCGCGTCAGTTTGCCCCGGCCAGGAAACGCATCGCCGCCTGCACGCCGCCTTCTTTGTGCGGAATGCCCGCCGCGCGCAGCCCCATTTCCACGCCGGTAAGCGCGCCGGTCAACGACAGCACGCCCAGGTCGCCCATGTGGCCGATGCGGAACACCTTGTCCTCGATGCGTCCCAGGCCGTTGCCAAGGCTCATGTCAAACCGGTCGAGGATCACGCCGCGCAGCTTGTCCGCGCTGTGTCCGTCCGGCACGCGGATCGCGGTCACACCGGGCGCATAGGCAGCCGGGTCGGCACATTGCAGCTCCAGCCCCCAAGCCTGCGCCGCGATCCGGGTCGCCTGCGCATACCGGTCATGGCGGGCGAACACGTTCGGCAGCCCTTCCTCGGTCAGCATGGCGATTGCCTCATTCAACCCGTACAGCAGGGTGATGGCCGGCGTGTAGGGGAAGAACCCCGTCTGGTTCGACTTCACCAGCGGTTCCCAATCCCAGTAGCTGCGGCGAGAGGCACCGCCAGCGCGCGCCGCTGCCAATGCCTTGTCGCTGATCGCGAGGAAGGACAGGCCCGGCGGCACCATCAGACCTTTCTGGGATCCGGCGACGGTCACGTCCACGCCCCACGCATCGTGCTCATACGGCGCGCAGGCAAGGGAGGAGATGGCATCGACCATCAGCAGCGCCGGATGCGACGCGCGGTTCATCGCCGCCCGTACCGCCGCGATATCGGTCATGCAGCTCGTCGAAGTCTCACTGTGGACCACCAGCACGGCTTTGATGCGATGCTCGCGATCCTCCGCCAGCACGTCGCCCATCGCCGTCGCGTCAGCGCCGCGCCGCCAGTCGGTGTCCAGCGCGATCACATCCAGGCCGAAGCGCGTCGCCATCTGCTCCCACAAATGGGAGAACTGGCCGGTGCGGCTGATCAGCACCCGGTCGCCAGGGGCCAGCACGTTCACCAGGGCGGATTCCCACGCGCCGGTGCCCGAGGACGGAAAAATCCCAATTGTGCCCTGCGTGTTGAACACCGTCTTCAGCCGCGACACCGCTTCGCGGCCGACAGCGCCGAATTCCGGACCGCGGTGGTTGATGGTGTGGCGAGACATCGCCTGCACCACGCGTTCAGGTAAATTCGTCGGCCCCGGCGTGTTCAGGAAGTGGCGGCCGGACACAAACTCGGACATGACAAACGATCCCTCGACAGGGGCCTGTAGCAAGCACGCAGAGCCTCGGTTTGCAACAACCTTTGTATAAAGCAGGCGCGCGCCTGCTATGAAATGGGGCAGCCAACGACGTGCTTGTGATAGCCTGGCCGTTCACACAGACGATCATACCAGGCGCGTAGAGCCGGCATCTCGGGCCGCGTCAGACCCTGGTAATTCATGCCGAACCAGCGATGGGCATGCACACCCCAGGGAATGTCGCACAGGGTGAAATCAGCGCCGGCAATAAAGGCG
>DAICYU010000226.1 GCA_027311485.1 Acetobacteraceae bacterium | reverse complement strand
GCGGCACTTGATGCCCCCCATTGTTCCGATCGTTATCAGGAAGTTTCGTAATGACCGCCGGGGGCGTTCCTGATGTCTGAGCCTCTGGTCTCGGTCGTCATGGGGACCTACAACCATGAACATTTCGTTCACGAGTCAATACAAAGTGTTCTGGCCCAGGACTTTCCGGACTTTGAATTCCTGATCTCCGACGATGGTTCGTCCGACGGTACGGCGCGGGTGATTGCGGAGCACATGGACCCGCGGATATCGTTCCGACCTCACACGGTCAATCGCGGCGCAGCCCTGGTTTTCAATGAACTTATTCAGATGGCCCGCGGTCGGTACGTCGCCATTATAAATTCCGACGATGCCTGGATGCCCGGGAAGTTGTCGGAGCAGGTGCAAGTCCTGGAGCAGAACCCTGGTATCGGCGCCGTGTTTGGGCGGGCGGAGTTCGTTGATCGCGATGGCCAGGCGATCGACAAGTCTGCGCTGAGCTTCGGACGCGTTTTTGATCAGCCCAACCGAACACGCGGCGAATGGCTCCGGCAATTCTTCTGGCGCGGCAACTGCCTGTGCCACCCCTCCGTGATGATTCGGCGAAGCGTCTATGACAGCGTCGGACTTTATGACAACAGGCTGCGCCAGCTTCCTGACTTTGACATGTGGGTGCGCGTTATCAAAGCCACCGGTATCCATGTGTCGAAGCGTAATATGGTGCGCTTTCGCATTCTGCCCGGCGAGAATGCAAGTAGCGATACGTATACTAACCGGGTCAGGACGTTGAACGAGCACCTGTTCATTGCGCTCGGGTTTTTTGATAATGTTTCGGCCGAGCTCTTGCATGAGGGATTTGGCGATTACTTCAGACGGCCTGGAATGCCCGACGATATCACGTTGGGTATTGAGAAGGCATTCCTGTACATGCATCCGGTACAGACATTGGAGCATATGTACAAGATCGTCGGCATGATGAAGCTTCGCGAGATGTTATCCAGTGCTGACCATCGTCGGGTGCTCTCCGCGGAGTATGACTTTGACGATCGGGCCTTTCATCGATTGGAGGCTGAAGCCGATGGACTCCAGCCCGCGCCGCGGCAGGGGAATATCTACGTCCCGCCACCGGAGGAACAATTCGACCGACGCTCCGGGCGTGACATATCCGAGGTAACTACAAGGGAACTTGCCCGGATCATCATGGGGCGGCTCATGACCCGGGCGCGCATGCTAACGGGGCGGTAGTCCCGTCAGTTCATACCGCACCCGCGCCGCCCCTTCCGCCAGCGCGCGTAATTTGCCGAAAGCGATGGCACGTGGCAGGTATTTCATTCCACAATCCGGTGCGGGCACCAGCCGCTCCGCCGCCACAAAGCGCAATCCGGCGCGGATTCGTTCCGACACGGTTTCGGCTGTCTCCGCCGCCGGATCGCCCAGATCGAGGACTCCCAGCATGATCGTCTTGCCGGCGAGGTCGCGCAGCACGCCCAGATCCAGCCGGGGTTGCGCTGCCTCGATCGAAATCTGCTGCGCCACGGTGCCGCCAAGCTCCGCCAGGAAACTGTAGCCGCTTGGCTTTTCGCTGACGACGGCGGCGTAGCCGAAGCAGACGTGAACCACGGTCGGGCCTTCAATCCCCTCCAGCGCGCGGTTGATCGCCTTGATCCCATAACGCTTGGCTTGTTCGGGCGCCGTGCGCACCCAGGGCTCATCCAGTTGCACGACATCCACCCCGGTGGCCTTCAGGGCGCGTAGTTCGTGGTTCACCGCGATGGCATAGTCCATCGCCAGCGCTTCCTCATCGCGGTAGTAATCATCCCGCACCTGGCGCGACAGGGTGAATGGACCGGGCAGCATGATCTTGGTGGCACGGGTGGCATTGTCGCGCAGGAACAGCGCGTCCCGCGTTTCCACGTCAGCCACCCGGCGGATTTTCCCGACGACGCGCGGCACCTTGGTCACCCGTCCGGTTTGCGACCGCAGTTCGGCCGGGGTGTCGGCGTCGATCCCCTCCAGCGCCGTGGCAAAGCGGTTGGAATAGCTCTCGCGGCGGATTTCGCCGTCGGTCACGATGTCGATCCCCGCCCGTTCCATGTCGCGGATGGCCAGCACGGTGGCGTCATCCTGCGCCTGCTCCAGCAGCGGCGCCGGCACCCGCCAGATATCGTGCGCATGGGCTCGCGGCACGCCGTGATGGTGCAGGGTGGTGCGATCCACCAGCCAATCCGGCTGCGGATAGCTGCCCACGACCGTCGTCGGCAGAAGCTGTGTCGGATATGGCATGGGATGTGACCTCCGATGCCAGCGTAGCGCGGCCGGGAACGGATTGCACCCGCGCGGCTCTGCCCGCAAAATCCGCGTCCGTTTGCCAAGGGAGTGACGCCGCATGTGGCCTATCCGTTCTGCTTTGTTCGTGCCCGCCCATCGCCGCGACTGGGTCGGCAAGGCCATTCGGGTGTCGCCCGGTGCCGCCGTGCTGGATATCGAGGATTCCGTGCCGCCGCAGTTCAAGCCGCAGGCGATGGACAACCTGAAGGGCGAAATCCATGAGCTGCGCGATGCGGGCGTGGGCGCGTTCGTGCGCATCCAGCCGCTGCATGAGGGGACGGAGGGGGAAATCGCCGCGGCGGTGACCGACGGGCTGACGGCGGTGGTGCTGCCGAAGGTGGCCAGCCCGGATGAGATTCGCCGCGTGCACGACCTGCTGAGCTATGCCGAGGGGCGGGCAAACGTGGCTCATGGCAGCGTCGGCATCCTGCCGCTGCCGGAAACCGCGCAGGGCATGTACGACGCCTATAACCTTGCGAAGGCCAGCCCGCGGGTGCGCGGTATCCATGGCGCGGTGTCGGGACCGGTGTCGGGCGATTTCGCCCGCGCCTTCGGCTTCCGCGCGACGATGGGCGGAGAGGAGCAGTTGTACCTCGCCTCCAAGATGGTGCTGGACAGCCGAGCGGGCGGGGCGATGTATCCGATCGCGGGGATTTTTGGCACGCCGCAGACCGATCTGGAGGCGGTGGCGCGACTGATCCGGCGGGCGCGCGATATTGGCTACTCGGGTGTCGCGGTGATGCATCCGACGCATGTGGCGGTGGCAAACGCGGTGTATCGTCCGACGCCGGAGGAGGTTGCCTACTTCAAGGGCCTGCTGGAGGCGTTCGAGGCGGCGGAGAAGGCCGGCCTGGGCGCCGTCAGCTACCAGGGCGCAATGGTGGATTATGCCATGCTGCCGCTGGCGAAGGAGGTTCTGGCGGACGCCGCCCGCGCCGGTTAGCAGAGCGCCGCGCCCGCCCCATATCAAGCGCGCCCTATATCAGGCGCGCTCTATACGAAGCCCGTCCCTTATTGAGCTCGTGCCTTATCAAAGCTGACCAGAAAGCCGGAGACATCATGCCCGCCGACGCCATTGCCACCGATGCCGCCCCGCGTGAGGTTCGCCTGGCGGACTACACGCCACCTGCCTTTCTGATCGATACTGTCGATCTGACATTCGATCTGGATGAGGCGGCGACGCGGGTCGTCTCCCGTATGTCACTGCGGCGAAATCCAGCGGCGCCCGATGACTCGCCGTTGCACCTGGATGGGGAGGCGTTGACGCTGGTGCGCCTGACCCGCAACGGGACGGCGCTGGCCGCGGGCGATTACCATGTGGTGCCCGGCGGGCTGGTGATCCCGGACATGCCAGCAATCTGTGTGCTGGAGATCGAGACGCGGATCGCACCGAAGGACAACACGGACTTCACCGGGTTGTATGTGTCGGGCGGGAACTACTTCACGCAGTGCGAAGCGCAGGGGTTCCGGCGGATCACCTATTTCCCGGACCGGCCGGATGTGATGTCGCGCTACACGACGACGATCACGGCACCCAAGGCGACGTGTCCGGTGATGCTGTCGAACGGCAATCCGGGGCCGGTGCAGGATCTGGGCGACGGACGGCACCGGGTGCTGTGGACCGATCCCCACCCGAAGCCATGCTACCTGTTCGCGCTGGTGGCCGGTGACCTGGTGTCGGTCAAGGACAGTTTCACCACCCGGTCCGGCCGGCAGGTGCAACTGGGCATCTATGTGCGCCGTGGCGATGAGGATCGCTGCGGTCACGCAATGCGCTCCCTGAAGACGTCAATGACGTGGGACGAGGACGTTTTCGGGCTGGAATACGATCTTGACGTGTTCAACATCGCCGCTGTCTCCGACTTCAACATGGGGGCGATGGAAAACAAGGGCCTTAACGTCTTCAACACGAAATACGTGCTGGCGCGGCCTGAAACCGCGACCGACGGCGATTACCAGGGCATCGAGACGGTGATTGCGCACGAGTATTTCCATAGCTGGACCGGCAACCGCGTCACCTGCCGCGACTGGTTCCAGCTTTCCTTGAAGGAAGGGCTGACAGTCTATCGCGACCAGGAGTTCACCGCCGATCAGGGCAGCCGGGCGGTGAAGCGGATCGGGGATGTGCGGGGGTTGCGGGCGGCGCAGTTCCGGGAGGATGCCGGGCCGCTGGCGCATCCGGTGCAGCCGGACCACTACCTGGCGATCGATAATTTCTATACCGCCACGGTCTACAACAAGGGCGCCGAGGTGATCCGCATGATGGCGACCATCATCGGGCGGCAGGCGTTCCGGCGCGGCATGGACCTGTATTTCGCCCGTCACGACAACCAGGCGGTGACGATCGACGACTTTGTGCAGGCGATGCAGGATGCCTCGGGTGTCGATCTCGAGCGGTTCAAGCTGTGGTATCATCAGGCCGGCACGCCGGAAGTCTCGGTCGAGGACTCCTATGACCACGCGACGAAGCGCTACTCGCTGACGGTGCGGCAGACGACGAAGCCGACGCCGGGCCAGCCGGACAAGTATCCGCAGGTGATCCCGATCGCCATGGGGCTGCTGGACGGCAACGGGCAGGAACTCGCCACCCGGCTGGACGGGGAGCCCGACACGGTCCCCGGAACGCGGGTGCTGCTGGCGACCGAGGCAACGCATCGTTTCGATTTTGTCGATGTCGCCAGCCCGCCGGTGCCGTCGCTGTTCCGTGCCTTTTCGGCGCCGGTGAAACTGTCCGGCCTGTCGCGGGATAAGCTGCGCTTCCTGGCGGCGCACGATACCGACCCGTTCGTCCGCTGGGATTCGGGCCAGCAATTCGCCACCGCGATGTTGCTGGACATGGTCGCGGCGATCCAGGCCGGGGACGAACCGGCCGTCGATACGGCGCTGGTCGAGTCCATGCGGTCGGTTCTGGAGCAGGAACCGGCTTTCGCCGCCGAGGCTTTGGCCCTGCCGGCGGAAAGTGCGCTGGCGGACAGGATGGACGTCGTCGATCCGGATGCTATCCATCTCGCCCGCGACATGGCGCGTGAAGCGGTGGGGCGTGCGTTGAACGGCCAGTTGCGGGGCGTGTATGACTCGCTGACGGAAACCGGACCCTATACGGTCGACGGCGCCGCCATCGGCCGGCGGTCCCTGCGGAATGCCTGCCTGGCCTACCTGGTGGCGGGCGGCGATGCCGAAGCCATCCGCCTGGCGAAAGCGCAGTTCGATGCCGGCCAGAACATGACCGATGTGCTCGCGGCGCTGGGCGTGCTGGGCGGTGTGGATTGCGCGGAGCGTACGCAGGCCCTGGCGGCGTTCTATGGTGCGTGGCGTGACGATCCGCTGGCGCTGGACAAGTGGTTCGCGATTCAGGCGCTGTCGCCTCTGCCGGGCACGGTGCAGGCCGTGGAGGCGCTGAAGTCGCATCCGGACTTCGACCTGCGCAACCCGAACCGTATCCGCGCCCTGATCAGCAGTTTTGCCGCCAATCAGGTGCGGTTCCATGACGCGACTGGCGCCGGCTACCGCCTATACGCCGACACGATCATCCAGCTCGATCCGACGAACGGGCAGGTGGCGGCGCGCATGGTGTCCCCCCTCGGCCAATGGCGGCGCTTCGATCCCACCCGGCAGGCGCTGATGAAGGCGGAACTGCAACGCATCCTCGACCGGCCCAACCTGTCGCGGAACACGTTCGAAATGGCGTCCAAGAGCCTGGCATGAGCGGGTTCTGCGACCGCATCTGGCAGGATACGGCGGGGCTGCGGACGGCAATTCACGCCCTGCCGTTCAACCGGGAACTGGCGGCGGGGACGCTGGATCAGGCGCGGTTCCGGTTCTACATCACCCAAGACGCGCTGTACCTGGAGCAGTATGCGCGCATCCTGGTGATGGCCGGCGCGCGCGGGCCGGACGGGGCGGCGCTGCGGCTGTTTGCCGAATGCGCCCTGGAGGCGATTGCGGTGGAGCAGGCGCTGCACGCGGATTACCTGACGCGGTTCGGGGCCGACCCATCGCGGGCGGAAGCCGCGCCGGATTGCTTGAGCTACACGAGCTTCCTGCTGGCCACCGCATACCACGAGCCGTGGGAAGTCCTGATGGCGGCGCTGCTGCCGTGCTTCTGGCTCTACTGGGATGTCGGCAATGCCATTGCGCGCGATGCCGCGCCGGACAATCCGTACCGGGCGTGGATCGACACCTATTCGGATGAGGCATTCGGCAACGCGGTGAAGGCGGTGATCACTGCGACGGATGCGGCGGCGGAAGCGGCGTCCGATGGCGTGCGGCAGCGCATGGCGACGGCGTTCCGGCGGTCCTGCCAGTATGAGCACCTGTTCTGGGACGGCGCCTACCAGCAGCGCGGCTGGCCCGTGCCGGCGTAACCGGCGGCACCTTGGGTCAGGCGGCCGACGTCTCGACGGCGGCGAGCGGATCGGCCGGCATGGTGGCGTTGCCAAGGCGTTCGATCAGGCCTTCGACCTCGGAAGCGGGTTGCGGCTTGCTGAACAGGTAGCCCTGGACTTCGCCGCAACCTGCCTCGCGCAGGAAGGCAAGTTGCTGCGGCGTCTCGACGCCTTCGGCAG
>DAICYU010000225.1 GCA_027311485.1 Acetobacteraceae bacterium | reverse complement strand
GCAATTTGGGAGTCTCACTTTTTCGATTTCTGTTATTTGCCAATGACGAATATCGAAGCACAGGACGCCAGAACGGCCCTGAGGATCAACGTTTTCGTTTCCCATTGTATTCGGACCACCCTCCACCCTCTCCATTCATGGGTAACGGCGCAAAATTAAAACAGCTTGTACTTACCTATGCGTTTTCCATGGAATGGACTGCTTTTAATGGAAATGACATTCCTTACCCGCACGCATGCCGCGGGCGGTTCTGGGAAGGCAAACAACATGGCAGCGACGAGTGTAAGCATTCCAGGCAGCAGTAACTCGACAGTCACGCTGAACTTTGACTCAACAGCAAACTCCGGCCTTGCAGCACAGATCGCCGCGCAGATCGGCGCCGGCGTGGCGACAGGATCGATTGTCACCGCCTACGACACCGCAGGCCCGCCACCTGCGCTGGCGGCCACTGTCAGAGGTGTGTATGTCCAGACGGAGTCCCCTATCGCCATATTGCCACCTGGATATACAACGGACCTGGTCACCAAGTCCGGACCAGCTGTCGTCCTGGGTTCGTCGGCCAATAACCAGGTCGTCCTGTCCGACGCCAAGACCAACCTGACCTTCCTCGCCGGCGCCGGATCAGGCACGGTGGTTGCGGGTGGCGGCACGGACCGCCTGCTGGTAACCGGCGGCAGCAGTTCCAGCTGGGCCCTGTATACCGGCAACGGAAACGACATCATCGCCGCGCTGGGCGCACTGAGTGCAACCGTCGGCGCCGGTGGCGGGACCAACGCCATCCTCCTCGGCAGCGGTCATGATCTTGTCATTTCGCAAGGCAAGGACCTGATCTCGGCGGGATCGGCTTCGGTTACGGTCGATGCGAGTGGTGCGAAGAGTGACTTCGTGCAGGGTGGTTCCAGCCACCTGCTGTTCCTGGGCGGCGCAGGTGGCGCAACGATCTTGGGCGGCTCGGGCAGCGACACATACTTTGGCGCTGCCGGCTCGACAGGCTCGCAGTACATCCAGGGCGGAAGCGGTGGCAACAATTTGCTGATTGCAGGGGACGGCGCGGCCACGCTGGCCGGCGGCGGAAACAACGATCAGCTATTCGCCTATGGGTCCGTTCAGCAGTACCTTCGCGCAGGGGCCGGCAACGAAACGCTGTCCGCCGCGCTGTCCACCGCCAACGACACGCTTGCCGGCGGGTCCGGCAAGGATCAACTGATCGGCGGACTCGGCGCCGACAAGTTCATCGCGGGCACAGGTCAGGCCACGGTGACGGCTGGTGCCGGAAAGTCGGTGTTTGAGTTCATAAACCATCATGCCGGCGGCAGCATGGTCGTGAACGGCATCTTTGATCCGAACTCAATCAAGATCGATCTCGACGGCTACAACAACGATGCTGTCAACAAGGCGCTGCAGAGCCAGATGGTAACGAACGGCGCGGTATCCATTACCCTGTCCGACGGCACGACGGTCACCTTTGACAACATCACCTCGCTGAACCGCTCAAACTTCACGTCACACTAGCCCTTTGTTTTCAGTGGCCTGCTCGTCCCCTACGTCCGTCGCTCAGTGCGACGAACTTCGGGGGCAGGACACTCGGTCATGATCGGGTCAGGTTGACCCGATCGTGCTCCAGAAGTCTTTGTTTGATCGCATGATTTACGCCTTCCGGCTTTCTGCCTCAGGCGATCATGCTCTACGGCGGTCATGATACCGTTCTGACGCCGCTGCGACCCGGTCAATGAAAGCGTGGGCACTGCCCAGGTAGTTGGCCGGGTCGATCAGCATTTCGATCGCGGCGCGATCGAGGCGGGATGCCACCGCCGGGTCGCATTGCAAGGCATCAGCGAGTGAAATGCCGTCGGCCAGCGCGCGGTCGCACGCCCGCTTGACCACGTGATGCGCTTCGCCGCGGCCAAGGACCGGTGCCAGGCCCATCATCACGGCTTCCGAAACGATCAGGCCATGCGTGATGTCCAGATTCGCGCGCATCCGGGCTGGATCGACGACCATGCCTTCGGCGATCGCCCTTGTATGCAGCAGCGCACCGTGGGTCAGGACAAACGCCTGCGGCAGGACTAAAGCTTCGGTCTGCCAGGGGCCGGTCCCGCGTTCATGATCCTGCGCCATGGCGCCGAGCATCGACGGGACAAGTGCGTGGACCATGCGGGTTGCCGCCAGGATGTATTCGGACGCGATGGGATTTCGTTTCTGCGGCATTGTGGAGGACTGGCCGCGCCCGGCGATATAGGGTTCCGCGGCTTCCCCAACCTCGGTCTGCGCCAGCAGGACGATGTCAGTGGCGATCTTGGCCAGGGTGCCGCCGACCAGCCCCAGGAAGTTGACGGCTTCGGCCAAGCCATCACGGCAGACGTGCCAGGGTGCCGGTGGCACGTGCAGGCCGAGTTCCGCGGCAAGCGCCTGCATCACCGGGATTCCCTGATCCCCCAGCGATGCGAGCGTGCCGGCCGCGCCCGAGAACTCAACAATCTGAACGCGGGTGCGAAGCTGCGCCAGACGCTCCAAATGGGCGATGAACGGCATGGCCCAGATGGCGCATTTAAGACCGAAGGTTGTCGGCAGAGCCTGCTGCAAATGCGTGCGTCCGGCCATCACGGTATCACGGTGGCGATTGGCCTGGGTCATCAGCGCGGTCAGGATCACCCGCAGTTCAGCCTCGATCAGATCCAGCCCCTCACGCACTTGCAGCACCGTCGCGGTGTCCATGATATCCTGGGTGGTGGCGCCCCAATGGCTCCACGCGCCGGCCGCACCGGCCGCCTTGGACAGGCCGGCGACGAGACCAACGACCGGGTAGCCGACATTGCGAGCACTGGCGGCAAGGTCCACGGTGCTCAGGTTTTCGACCTTCGCGGCGGCTACGATGGCATCGGCGGCGTCGGCCGGGATGATCCCAAGGCGGGCCTGCACCCGGGCAAGCGCGGCTTCGACGTCCAGCATGCGCTGAAAGTAGGTCTGTTCATCGAACACGGCCCGCATTGGGTCGCTGCCGTACAGCGTTCCCAGGATGGGACCGTCGGCGGGGTTTACGGGCATGGCATCGGCTCCTGCTAGCGTGCCGCCGGGTTAAGCCAGAGGCAGGCCACGGAGGCAATCGCCCGCGGCGGCCCCATCTGCCACCGCGCCTGGACACCGCCGCCCGGATGGAGAACGATCCCGCCATAACCGATAACCGGGAAACGTGATGGAAGCAGATTACATCGTTGTCGGCGCCGGATCAGCCGGCTGTGTCGTCGCCGCTCGGCTGAGTGAGACAGGTGCAAGCGTCATCCTGCTGGAAGCCGGGCCGAAGGATTCGCTGCTGTGGATCCACATCCCGGCCGGCATCCTGAAGCTGCTGTATCACCCGGTGGTGAACTGGAACTACAGCAGCGAACCGACTGAGGGCAGCGGCGGTCGGCGCATCCACTGGCCGCGCGGAAAGACCTTGGGCGGATCGAGCTCGATCAACGGCATGCTGTACGTGCGCGGCAATCCCGCCGATTTCGACGGCTGGGCGCAGATGGGCTGCCGGGGCTGGAGCTTCGACGACGTGCTGCCCTATTTTCGCAAGTCCGAGGATTACAAGCAGGGCATCGACGCCGAGTACCGGGGCAAGGGCGGCCCGCTGAAGGTCGAGGACTATCGCACCATCCTGCCGCTGACACATCGCTTCATCGAAGGAGCACAGCAGGCCGGTTATGCGTTCAGCAAGGATCTGAACGGCCGGCAGCAGGAAGGTGTGGGCTATTCACAGATGACGCGCAAGGGCCGCTGGCGCGGCTCCACAGCGCAGACTTTCCTGAAGGAGGCGCAAGGCCGTCCCAACCTGCGCGTTGAAACCGAGGCATTGGCCAGCCGGCTGCTGTTCGAAGGAAAGCGCTGTGTCGGCGTGTCGTTCCGCCAACGCGGGCAGGACATTACGGCACGCGCGCATCGTGAGGTGATCCTGAGCGGAGGCGCCATCAACTCCCCGCACCTGCTGCAGATTTCGGGTGTCGGGCCAGCTGAGCACCTGCAGTCGATCGGGGTTCCGGTGGTTCATGATTTACGGGGCGTCGGGACGAATCTGCAGGATCATTACGTTGCGCGGGTGTCGCATCGCGTGCGGGGGTCCATTTCGATCAACAAACTGTCCCGTGGCGTCCGACTGGCGCGTGAGGTCATGCGGTTCGCCGTAGAGGGTCGTGGCGCGCTGACCTTCGGGGTGACGACGGCGCAGGTCTTCTGTCGGTCATCGCCGGAAAAGGCGAGTCCGGACCTGCAGCTTCTGTTCACACCGGCAAGCTACGATGCGGCGAAGTTCGGTGCTTTGGAGAAGGAGGACGGGATGACGGTCGCGGTCTGTCCGGTACGCCCCGACAGCCGCGGCACCATCATGGCCCATAGCCCGGATCCGTCGGATCGGCCTCTCATTACGCCGAACTATCTGTCCGATCCGGCGGACGCCCGTGTTCTGCTCGCAGGCATCCGATTTACGCGGGAGATTTTCGCGGCGCCCGCGATTGCCCGATATAGCACGGTCGAAACTCTGCCCGGACCCAATGTAACCACGGACGATGAATTGCTCGACTATGCCAAACAGTATGGCACCACGATCTATCATCCGGTTGGCACCTGCCGCATGGGTGAAGGGCCGAATGCGGTGGTGGACTCGCGGCTGCGGGTGCAGGGATTGAGCGGGTTGCGCGTGATCGATGCATCGGTGATGCCGACGCTGACGACCGGCAACACGAATGCCCCGACAATCATGATCGGAGAGAAGGGCGCGGCGATGATCCGCGAGGACCAACAAGCCGCCTGAGCCGTCGCTCTGTCGAGCGCCGTATCACGGTAACGCGTTGTGCAGGCAAAAAATCCCCGCGATGGAGGGGCATCGCGGGGATTATCTGGCTGGATCATGATCCAGAAGTCATCGTCTGATCGCATGCGCACTGGGAGGCCAGTTGCACGAGCATTGGCGAATACGACCTATGCGGCGTGCTTGGCCGCATCCTTGTTGAGCTCCTTGTTCGCCAGACTATTCAGCAGCGTATCCGTCTTTTTCTCCTCCGCCAGGGTTTCCTCCAGCAGGGATACCACTTCCTTTTGGCCAACCGCCTTGGCCCAGGCGATCAAGGCGCCGTAGCGGGCCATCTCATAGTGCTCGACCGCCTGGGCGCAGGCGGCCAGGCCGGCGTCGCGGACGCTGCCTTCAGGAAATTCCTCGATGACTTCTTCGGTTTCTTCGATCAGGCCGTTGACTGCCTCGCATGTCACGCCGCGCGCACGCTTGCCAATTGCTTCAAACGCCCTTTGCAACCGCTCGATCTGGGTCTGAGTTTCCTCGCGGTGCAAGGTGAAGGCTTCCTTCAACTGCGGATTCTGCGCCGCCTTTGCCATCTTCGGCAGAGACTTCGAGATCTGCCTTTCGGCGTAGTAGATGTCCTGCATAAAGCTGAGTAGCAGATCATTGATTGATTTCGTTGCTGCCATGGTAGTTTCCTGAAATATGAGAATTCGAGGGTGGATCGGGTGGCTGTGCTGATCATACCCGGCGGGCACGCCAAAATGCGGCATCCACGTCACCTCGCCGGTCAAGTCGCGCCGCTTTGCCGCCTCAGCCGACTGCTTCGACGGAGGTTGCACCCGCAGCGCGCAAAATGCTTTCCGCCTGCTCGCGCTTCGCGTCGGTCGTTGTCCGGACGGCCAGAACCAAGGCTCCATCGGCCGCACGGGCGTCACGTTCATGCTGCTGGGCCTGTTCGGAAGCGCCGTGGGCGGCGTATGTCGCCCCGCCTGCCGCGCCGCCCGCAACAACGGCCGCGGCGATAACCGGTGCCGCGGCACCGCCTGTCGCGACCGTCACACCTGCGGCGGCAAGCGCCGCGACGGTTGCAGCGGTGCTGGCCCCGAGTGTACGCATCTGCTGCGCGTCCACGTCTGTCGATGCTGCCTGCGACCGCTCATTCAGGGTCGCATCCGGCAACGTCGACGGCAGGCTTATGTCGGCACGGTCGAAACCGGATACGCCCAGCTTGCCAACCGCATCATTCATCTGTTCTGAACTGGCGAACGTTGCACGCACCTCGCGGAGCATGGAGACATCCGGATGTTCGCTCATGGTTGTTTCTTCTCCGATCCAGGCGGCTCAGCCGTGATTGTCTGAGCCGCGTTCGGTATCTGGCGATGCCGTGTTGCCACGCGCATGCCCATGGCTGGCCAAGCCACCTTTTCTTCCGGCTTCCGCTGCGCGCTCCCGGTCATGCGCGAAATTGCCGGAACTGTGCTGGCCACCGATGTGCCCGGCGCGGGCTGCCCTTGCCCGATCTTCGGCGAAGTTTCCGGGATTGCGGGAGCGTCGCTCTTCAGCCATCGTAACGCCTCATGCTCGGTGTGTGACCGGGTCGTGCGAACCGGTAGCCTTGCAACGGACGGCCGAGCGCTGGGTTGTCATCACAAATCGTGTGATTACAAAGACGCACCCGCAAACCTGATGCGGTTACTCCTGCATATGCGCTTCCAGGAACCACAGAGCCTTGTCCAGCCCGCGGGAAACTTCGGTGAAGATGTCGGCGGTATCGGCGTCGCCGGCCTCGGCCGCCTGGTCGATACACTGCCTTACGTTGTTGGCCGCCTGGCCATACCGTTCGATCAGGGCGTGCAGATGGTCGGGAATGCTGGATATATCAGTGGGGTAAGGCGGCAAGGTGGTCGCCTTCGCGGTGACCTGGGTGGTTCCCAGCGCGGTACCGCCGAGCTGAGTGACCCGCTCCGCCATCGTGTCGACGAACTCGTCGACCTGGGTCCTGAAGCCATCCAGCATTTCATGCACGGCGATGAATTCACGACCGCGCAAGTTCCAGTGTGCTTGTTTGGTCAACAAGGCCAGATCAATGCAGTCGGCAACACGCGCGTTCAGCAATTCAATAGAGGC
>DAICYU010000224.1 GCA_027311485.1 Acetobacteraceae bacterium | reverse complement strand
AGCAGCCGGGGGCGGTGCACCGCCTGGAAGGCGTCCACGGTATCCTGGTCCCGGGCGGCTTCGGGGAACGCGGCACGCCCGGCAAGATCGAGGCTGTGCGTTTTGCCCGTGAACGCGGCGTGCCCTTCTTCGGCATCTGTTTCGGCATGCAGATGGCGGTGATCGAAACCGCGCGCAATCTGGCTGGCCTTGCGGATGCCTCCTCCACCGAGTTCGGCGCCTGCGATACCCCCGTCGTTGGGCTGCTGACAGAATGGGCGCGCGGCAATCAGATTGAACGCCGTTCGGACCGGGACGATCTGGGCGGCACCATGCGGCTGGGCGCCTATCCCGCTGTCCTGCGGGAAGACAGCCTGGTGCGGTCGATCTATGGCGGCGCCGCGGAAATCGAGGAACGCCACCGCCATCGCTACGAAGTCAACGTCAATTACAAGACGTGCCTGGAGGCGACGGGCCTGCGGTTTTCCGGCATGTCGCCGGATGGCGTGCTGCCCGAGATCATCGAGCTGCCCGGACATCCCTGGTTCATCGGTGTGCAATACCACCCCGAGCTGAAATCCAAGCCATTCGCCCCCCATCCCCTGTTCGCCGGCTTCATCGCCGCCGCCGTCAGGCAGGCTCGGCTGGTCTGACGCCTGGGAATCCAACCCAAGGCATTTGCTGCCAGGGACATCCAGGGACGGAAACCGGCGGCTGTTGGAATTACCGCCGCCCCGTTTCCCTCATCACCCGCCGGAACAGCATCAGCTGTCCCGCCGTGGTTTCGTCCCAGCTGAACGGTTCGGCATAGGCGCGTGTCGCGGCGCGGGCGGGGAGGGCGGCGAACAGCTGCCGCACGCCCGCGGCAAGCCCGTCAGCCGTATTGGGCTCATAGATCGCGCCGGCCTCCGGCGTGCGCACGACCTCGGGGTTGCCCCAGATGTTGCTGGCCACCACCGGTGTCCCGCAGGCCATCGACTCCAGCAGCACGTTGGCCCACCCTTCCCGCGTTGAGGCCAGCACCGACGCATCGGCAGCACCGTATAGCGCCGGCAGGTCCCGGTGCGGGCGCGGACCCAGCAGCCGCACGCGGTCGGTCAATCCATGCCGAGCGATCAGCGCCTGCAGGCGATCGTGTTCCGGCCCCTCGCCGACGATGATCAGCTCGAAGCCTGGAAGCTGCCGCATCGCCTCGATCGTGCGATGATGCCCCTTCCGTTCGATCAGGCTGCCCACCGAAATCAGGGTCGGTCCCTTGAGGCCCAGCGCCGCGCGCGCGGCGCCGCGATCCTCGGGCGGGCGGAACACCGCGGTTTCGACGCCGTTGCGCAGCACCGTCACCTTGTCCTCGGGCGCGCCGAGGTCGATCAGCCCCTGCTTCAAGGCCGCGCTGACCGCGATCAGCGCCGCTGCGTCGCGGATTGCGCCCTGGATCAGCCGGCGGGGGATGGCATAGCGCGGGATCAGGCTGACATCCGTGCCGCGCGCCGTGATCACCACCGGGCAGCCGAGGCGGCGCCCGATCCAGGTGGCGGCAACGCCGTCCGGGTAAAGGTAATGGGCATCGATCGCGTCGAAGCGATGGCCGTCCTCCAGCAATTCCCGCACCCGCGGCAGCATGGCGCGATACAGCAGCCATGGTGCGACGGACATGCCGATTTTCGGGATGACCGGGAACCGCGGATGGTAGGCGGCGATGCCGTGCCGCGAATCAGCGCGCGGCGCCCGTGCGTGCAGGGCCCATTCCCCCCAGCGGTCGGCCTTGCCTGGAAACCAGGGAACGGGCGCCAGCACGACGCTGGTTGCCTGTCCGCTTTGCACCAGGTGCCGCAGCCGGTTTTCCACGAAGATGCCGTGATTGGGCCGCGCGGCATGCGGGAACAGCGTCGAAAAGGTCAGCAGCCGGATGGAGGACATGGGAAGGTTGGGCGGTGCCTTGACCGGTCAGGAGCCTTTTGACAGGTCGTCGAGCAGCTTCTGCGCCTCGGTCTTTTCCGTGAAGTTGGACTGGAAGGCGACCACGGCCTGCAGTTGCTTCTTGGCCTCGGCCTTGTCGCCGGCGTCGTTCAGCGCAACCGCGTAGTGATACAGGATGCGCGGATCCGAGGATGCGGTCGTGCTGGCCTGGCGCAGCAGCGCTACGCCGCCTTTCGCGTCGCCAAGGCTGACCAGGATCCAGCCGAGTGTATCGGCGGTCTGCGGTCCGGGGGACAGGACATAGGCCTGCCGGGCAAGGCCGCGCGCCTCATTGTTCTTGCCCTGTTTCTGGTACACCCAGGCAAGATTGTTCAGCGCCGCGGGATCATGCGGCTTTTGCTTGAGCACTGCGGTCAGATGCCGGACGGCGGTATCGTAGTTTCCGGTGGCGATTTCAATTTCGGACGCCTGTTCGGTCGCGATCATGTCGTCCGGATGTTTGTCCAGCCAGGCCAGCAGGACGTTAGTTGCCTGTTGCTGTTGTCCGGCGCGCAGCAACGCATTGGCCAGCCGTGTCACCAACAGGTTCGACGGCGCCGCCTTGAAAGCCTCCTGGAACGCAGCGACCGCATCGCTCGGGCGGTTGGCGGCCAAATAGACGTCGCCTTTCAGGGCGCGCACAGCCGGAAAATCATGCGCCTCGGACTGCAGGCGGTCCGCCGTCGCCAGGGCCGAGTCGATCCCGGTCGATTTCAGGTCCACCATGACGTAGTCCTGGTAGAGCTGATAGTCGGTCGGATTGGCGGACATGCCGGCCGTCAGGACGTTGCGGGCGCTTTCGAACTCCCCGGCGTCGATCAGCAGCGCGACGAGCTGCCGCCGGGCGCCGACCACATGGGGGTCCTGCTTGACGATCTGTTCGTAAACATCACGCGCCTGTTTTTTCTGCCCAAGTGCCAGAAGCGCGGCCGCACGGACGCTGAGGATGCCCGTCGTCGAGGCGTTGGCGCCTTTTTCGCTCAGGGCGAGATCAAGTGCCTTCTGCGGCGTCCCGGCACGGATATAGACGTCGCCCAGGGTGGCTGTCGTCTGCACGAGGGTCGGATCAGCAGTATGCGCACGCTCCAGAACGGCAATGGCCTCCGGAAGCTGATTGTGCTGCACGTAGTCTGAAACCAGAATGCCCAGGGCAGGGCTGGCATCCGGCTGCTGGGCCAATATGTCGCCAAGCAGTTTCTCCGCCGCCGCATTGTCCCCCAGCATCATCTTGACGCGGGCGAGGTTGATCTTGGCGGGCGTGAAGTCCGGGTATTTCTTCACCAGGCCTTCGAATATCTGCTGCGCGCCGACGAAATCGATCTGGGCGAACTTGTACAGGCCCTCAAGATTGCCGAAAATCTCATTGTCGCCCTGCGCGGCGCGGATCTTTTCCAGCGCTTCGCCGGCCTTTTTCATATCGCCCGTACCAAGGGCGGCGAAGAACAGCTCCTCACTGACGGCCGGCAGCTTGGGGGCGAGTTCCAGCGTGTGCTCCAGGTCGCCCATCGCGGTATCGACATCGCCCATGCCCATGCGTACCGATGCGAGGCGCGTCTGGACACCGACGTCGTTGGGCGCCAGGGACTGTGCCTTCTGGAACGCCGTCACCGCGTCCGCGTTCTGACCCGTCGCGGCATAGGCTCGGCCCAGCAGGTCATAGGCTTCCGCGTCCGCCTTGCCGGATTGGGCGATCTTGGCAAGCGTATCGACCACCTGGTCCGGGCGACGCTTGGCGAATTCAATGCGCGCCAGGACCTTGTAGGCGGCGATGTCGTTGGGTGCACGCGCTAGGTATTTGCGCGCCGCGTCCTCGGCCTGTTCGTATTGGCCGAGTTGTTCCTTGACCACCGCTTGCAGGTAGTAGGCGCGCTGGATACGGCCGATATAGCCGGCGATGCGATCCAGGCTGGCGTTGGCGGACTTGTAGTTGCGCGCCTGTGCATCCATGACGGCGGTCAGGTAGATCGCCTGGACATTGCCGGGGGTTGCCTTCAGCACGACTTCGATGTCGGCCCGGGCCGCATCGTTCTTCCCGGCGGCCAACTCCAGGCTGGCGCGATCCAGCCGAGCCTGGATGACGCTGGGTTGATCGTTGATCAATGCATCCAGAACGGCGATCGCGCCCGGCATATCGTTTTTCAGCCGCAGCAACTGCGCCTTGGCCAGCAGCGCCTCCGGCGACTTCGGCTGCGCGGCGATGGCCCGGTCGATCTTGGCCTGCGCGTCGGCCAGGTCGGCGCGGGCGACTGACAGGCGGGCGTCCGCCAGCAACGGCTCCACCGCGTTCGGCGCCATCTGCTGCGCCTCGGCGAACGACCGCTTGGCGTCTTCCGGACGCTTCAGCCCGATCAGCGCGTAGCCGCGGAACACGAGGATCGACGCGTCCAGCAGGGGATCCTTGCCATCCGGCTTCAGCGTGGTCAGCAGATCATCGAACTTGCCTTCCGCCAGCATGGACTGTGACAGCAGGACAACCGCCTGGTGCGGATCGTAACCCCGGGCGCGTGCGGCGAGGGCTTCACGCTCCGCCGCGACGGGATCGCCAAGCTCCAAGGCGACGCGGCCCAGCCAGTAATGCGCTTCGGCGTTCTGCGGATCGTTACGAACGGCGTTGCGCAGGTCGATCTGCGCCGAACGGAGATCGCCCTTGCGCAGTGAGGCCTTGGCACTGGACAGGTAATCCGCGTGCGCCGCGATCGGCCACGCGCCCAGCCAGGCACCCATCATGATCCAGCCGAGGGTCCGGTAGCGCATTCGATTTATCCTTGCGTATCTTGAACGGTGGCGCGGGCGCCGGGCAGTGGATCGATGGCGGCGGACGTTTCGCCGCTGAAGCCGTGCACGTCCATCAAGCTGTAGAGCGTGGGGCGGCTGACGCCGAGCAACCGTGCGGCGACGGAGAGGGTATGGTTGCTGCGCACCAGCGCCTCCTGCAGCACATGCCGTTCGGCGCGCAGGCGGGCGAGGCGGAGATCGAGGTCGGGAAGCCCGGCCTCGGGCGGCGCAAGCTCCAGGTCGGGCGCATCGATCAACCGGCGTTCGGCCATGACCACGGCGCGCTTCACCCGGTTTTCCAGTTCACGGACGTTGCCGGGCCAGGCGTGCTCGGCCAGGGCCGCTGTCGCTTCATCGGTGAAGCCGCGCAATCCGCGGGAAAACTCCTGATTGAAGCGATTCAGGAAGTAGTTGGCGAGCAGCATCACGTCCGACTCACGCTCCCGCAACGGCGGGATGCGGATCGTCACGGCGTTCATCCGGTAGAACAGGTCGCCGCGGAACGCACCCTGGGCGATCTTTTCGTCCAGATTGGCATTGGTGGCGGACACGATCCGCACATCGACCTGGATCCTCTGCCGGCCACCGACACGCTCGACAATCTGGTCCTGCAGGAAGCGCAGCAGCTTGACCTGCAACGGATGCGGCAGGTCGCCGACCTCATCCAGAAACAATGTACCCTTGTTGGCACCTTCGATCTTGCCGATCGTTTGCTTGACAGCCCCGGTGAACGCGCCGCGTTCATGCCCGAACAATTCGCTTTCCAGCAGGTTTTCCGGAATGGCGCCGCAATTGAGAGCGACGAACGGATGCTTGGCCCGTGGGCCGAGGTCGTGCACCGCCCGCGCCAGCGCTTCCTTGCCAGTGCCGCTTTCGCCCAGCAGCAGGACGGGCACGTTCGCGCTCGCCACCTTTTCGATATCGCGGCAGACCTTCAGCATGGCGGGATGGGCGGTGACGATCCGCTCGATCGGTGACCGCGCCGGTTCGGCCGCGAGCCGGCGGTTTTCGTCCTCCAGCTTATGCAGATGCAGCGCGCGGTCGATGATGGTGCGCAGCACCTCAAGCTGGATCGGCTTTTCACAGAAATCGTAAGCACCGGAGGCGATGGCGCGCAGGGCATGTTTCCGGTCGCCGTTGCCGGTAACGACGATGACGTTGGTTTGTGGTGACAGCCGCAGCACTTCGGCCAGCGTTGCGAACCCTTCGCTGACCCCGTCCGGGTCCGGCGGCAAACCCAGGTCCATGATCGCAACCGGGACGGGGTCGCGTTTGGCCATCGCCACGGCCTGTGGCCGGGAATGGGCGATCATCACGTCGCAGTTTGGGAAGGCCCAGCGGTATTGCGAACACAGGCCCTCGTCATCCTCGACGATCAGCAGCTTGGCCTTGGCCATTAGCGTTTCCTTATGCCTCGACAGCTTCGCCGGCGCTGGCCCGGACTGACGGAAGAACGATCCGCATCGTTGTTCCAGCGTTCGGACGGCTGATGACCAGCAGGTCGCCGCCGGCGTCGCGCAGCAGTTCGCGCGACTGGAATGCACCGATACCGTGACCATCGCCCTTGGTGCTGCGCAGCGGGCGGAACAAATCGTCACGAATGAACTCTGCTGGCATGCCCGCGCCCTGATCGGTGATGTCGATCACCAACCCGGCCGGTTCGACGCGCAGATCGACCATGACACCGCAATCCGGCGGCGATGCCTCGGCGGCGTTGTTCAGCAGGTGGGTTATCACGGCATCGAACGCATCCGGATCGATTGCGGCACCCGCGCCGCCGCTGCGGTCGATCAGGTCGATGTCCCGGCCACGCGTCAGGCGGCAAGTTTCAACCAGGGCGCGCAGCCGTTCGGCCGGCGTGACCAATGCATGTTCGCGTTCCTGACGGTCGGCTTCCAGCCGGGACAGCAAACGTGTGATCTTGCCGACGGACGCCCTGACGGTGGCAAGCATATCGCGCTGGAACGCGGGGTTGTCAGCATAAACCTCGGCATTGGTGAGAAGCATCGAGAGCTGCCCGGACACGTTCTTGATGTCATGGATGACGAAAGCAAAGCGCTGGCTGTATTCGCGAAGCGCCCGGGTCTGCGTCAGGACCTGCACGGCACGCTGTTCCGCCACCCGGCTCGCGATTTCGCGACCAATCACACGTAGCAGGTCATACGCTTCGCGGTCCAGTTTGAAGTGCGCGCGGGCGCGGGCCAGCACGACGAAGCCGATCAGCGCGCCGAAAT
>DAICYU010000223.1 GCA_027311485.1 Acetobacteraceae bacterium | reverse complement strand
ATGCGGACTCCTCGTAGTCCGGCGCCCCCGAAAATCAAAAAGGACAATACAGGATCAGTTTACGTTGACGCCGCATCACGGCAATGCGATCCATTGTGCTGGATTGCAAACTCGTTGCGGCAATCCGCCCATGCCGCACCAGTTATGACCTATATTGGAAGCAGTGATGCATCTTGATACTTCTTTGGCGATTATAGGGGCTTCGTGCAGGTTACCTGGGGCGGATACCCTCGCCCACTTCGCTGACATGCTGCTCGCCGGCATCGCCGCGATCGGGGAACTTCGGGGTGATCGCTGGACGAAATCCCGCTATTTTCACCCCACGCCGGGACAGGCGGGGAAGACATACACATTCGCCGCCGGCGCCCTGCAAGAAATAGATACTTTCGATGCTGCATTCTTTGGCATTTCGCCACGCGAAGCGCCAAGTATAGACCCGCAGCAGCGCATCATGCTTGAAGTGGCCTACGAGGCCATCGAGGATGCGGGGATTCCACACACGCGGCTGGCGGGCTCGGGTACAGGCGTTTACGTCGGCGCCTCGTCCTGGGATCATGCCGCGGTTTCCTTTTCCGACGCCGCCTCGCTCGATACGTATGGCATGCAGGGCGCCGCGCTTTCCTCTGTCTCCAACCGCATCTCTTATATCTTCGACCTGCATGGTCCCAGCCTGACCGTCGACACGGCGTGCTCCTCGTCGCTGGTCGCACTCCATCTCGCCTGTGAGGCACTCAGACGCGGCGAGATCGATCTGGCACTGGTCGGCGGCGTGAATCTTCTGCTCGCGCCACAGTCCTATGTCGGTTTCGCTCGCGCATCGATGCTGTCGCGGCTGGGTAAATGCCATTCCTTCGATGCCCGCGCCGACGGCTATGTCCGCGGGGAGGGTGCGAGTGCAATCGTCATCAAGAACCTTGCCCGCGCCATCGCCGATGGCGATACGATCCGCGCCGTGATCCGCGGCACCGGCGTAAACTCAGACGGTCGCACCGCCGCCTTTCCAGTACCCAGCCGCAAGGCCCAGGCGGCGCTGCTGCGCGACGTGAGCACCCGCGCCGGCGTGGCACCGGATGATTTCTGCTATTTTGAAGCCCACGGCACCGGCACACCAGTCGGTGACCCGATCGAAGCGCATGCCATCGGTGAGGCGCTGGCCCAATTCCGGACAGCGCCACTGCCGATCGGATCGGTCAAGTCGAACATCGGTCATCTTGAACCGGCCAGCGGTATGGCCGGCCTCATGAAGCTGTTGGTGACCTTCGAACGGGGTGTCATCCCGCCGTCGCTCAACTTCGAGACGCCCAACCCTAATATTCCGTTCGGAGAACTAAACCTTCAGGTCGTTACGCGTCCGGATATGCTGCCCCTGACGCGCGGACCGCTGATCGTCGGCATCAATTCCTTCGGCTTCGGCGGCACCAACGCGCACGCGATCCTTGCCACCCCGCCCGAGCCCGACGCTGTGGTGCCAGCCGGCGCGGAAGGCGCCACCTCCATGCCGCTCCTGCTGTCGGCCCGGTCAACCGAAGCCTTGCGCAATCTCGCGGCGACCTGGCGCGATACGATCAAAGCAGCGCCGCCAGCCCGGGTTCCGGCCTTGCTGCGGGCGGCGGCCCGGCGGCGCGACCATCAACGGCACCGCCTGATCGTCAACAACGACGAAGGCGCCGACCTTGCCGCACGGCTCGATGACTGGCTCGCCGGCACCGCGTCGAAAACAGTCAGGACCGGGCAGGCAACCACCCCGGGCCTCGCCTTCGTCTACTCCGGGAATGGCAGTCAGTGGGCGGGCATGGGACTGCATGCCCTCCGCACCAACCGTCTGTTCGCCGCCGCCCTGGCCGAGGTTGACCGGCACCTTGCAGACGCTCTGGGCTGGTCGGTCATCTCGCGGCTGCAAAGCGACGACCTCGCCGAAACCATCCGCAACACCACCGTGGCGCAGCCTCTGCTGTTCGCCATCCAGGTCGCCATCGTTTCGACGCTGCGCCAGCTTGGCGTCACCCCGACGGCCCATATCGGCCATAGCGCGGGTGAGGTTGCGGCCGCCTGGGGCTGCGGCGCGCTGACCCTGGATCAGGCCTGCCGTGTCATTGTCCAACGCAGCCTGGCGCAGGGTGCCACGCACGGGCTGGGCGGGATGGCCGCGCTGGCGCTTTCGGAAGACGCCGCCGCCGACCTCATCGCCCGCGTCCATCCCGCGCTGGCGATCGCCGCCGTGAACGCACCTGATGCCGTGACCATTGCCGGGCCGCTTGACGCAATGGCGCTGCTGGAACCGGCGGCCGAGGCCATCGGCGCCCGCTGCAATCGCCTTGATCTCGACTACGCCTTCCACAGCGCGGTGATGGCCCCGATCCAGGCGCCTCTGCTGGCCGCGCTGGACGGCTTGGCCTCCACCAGTCCGGTGGAAACCATGATTTCGACGGTCACCGGCCGGGCGGTGCAGGCCAAGGAGCTGGACGCGGACTACTGGTGGCGTAACGTGCGGATGCCGGTCCGCTTCAGCGACGCGATCGAGTGTATCGCCGCAGCCGGCGTGCGAACCTTTCTGGAAGTCGGTCCGCACCCGGTGCTGCAGCATTACATGCGCGAAGTGCTGCGCGGCAGCCCGGAACCGCGAAGCGTGCTGTCAACGCTGTCCCGCCGCGATGCCGCCGGCGATCCGCTGGCCAACGCCGTCGCCGAATGTTACGTTTCCGGCGCCGATATCGCTGCCGCTTCCCGCTTCGACGGCCCAGCCGATACGCGTGGCCTGCCGCTGTATCCCTGGCAGCGGCAATCCTTCGCCATCCAGCGCAGCATCGAAGGCGTCGAAGTCGTCAAACCCGTGGACGACCATCCCCTGCTTGGCTTCCGCGACACCGGGCGGGACGACTCCTGGATGTCGCACCTGTGCACCGCGACGCAGCCGTGGCTGGCGGATCACGTGGTGGACGACGCCGCGATCCTGCCCGCGGCGGCGATGATCGAAATGGCCCTGGCCGCCGCCCGAACCCGGCACCCCGATGCAGCCGTCCTGGAAATCCAGGACCTGGAGATTACCCGTTCGCTGCCGCTGGCGTCCGGAACGGTGCGGGACTGCCGCACGCTCGTGGAAGCCGACGGCCAATGGAGCCTCGCCAGCCGACCGCGCCTGACCGAGGAACCGTTGCAGCGTCACGCGCAGGGACGCATCCTGCCCGGCCTTGGCCACCGCCCGGTCCTGCCGGCTACCCCGGCATCCAGCGGTGAGGTCATAGCGGCGGAGGTCGTCTATGCGCGGGCCCGCACCGTGGGCCTGTCATACGGGCCGGCCTTCCGCACCGTCGTCAGTGTGGACCGGATCGACACCGAAACCGGCGTGGCGGACCTCCGCTCCACCCAGCCGGACCGCTTCAGCCAGCGCTACCTGCTGGACCCCACCGTGGTCGACGGCAGCCTGCAGGCGTTGCTGGCGATGGCCGCCGGAAATCCCAGGATGCGGGCGCTGGGCACGGTGATGCCATGGCGGTTCGGCCGCGTCCGGCTGCTGGGTGACGGACTTCAGATCCGGCGTGCGGTGCTCCATCTGCGCCACATCGGTCCACGCTCGATCTGCGCCGACATTGCGCTGACGGATGCCCTGGACCGCCCGGTCATGGAGCTGATCGATTGCTGGTTCGCCTCGGTGCCCAAGGCAGGACAATCAGTCGCGGACCAGACGTTCTGGTCGGCGCACGTGCCAAGCCTGCGTCAGGCACCCAATGACGCAATGCCGCCGATCGACCGGATCATCGCGGCGACGCTCGGAGTCGAGGATCGGCCCGCCAGCATGCTGCTGGCCGACGCCTGCGTGACCGCGTCGGTGCATGAGGCGATCGTCGCGCGCAGCACCGATGGCGTCCTGCCGGCGGACTGGTCAAACTCACCCCTGACCGCCCAGGCCCTTGCCTGCCTGCGGGAGGAGGGGCTTGCCCACGAAACCGGAGCCGGCTGGCAGGTGGAAAAAGCCAGCGAGCTGCCGCCGCCCGTCGATATCTGGCGTTCGCTGTTTTTCAGCACGCCCCAGGCCAGCGCCGAGTGTGCTTTGCTCGCCGCGCTGTCGCCATCGCTGATGGCGGGTGACCCTGCGATGCTGGTCCTGCCGCCAGGCATGACCGAACAGGCCATGTTCGCATCGCCATCCGGCACGGAAGCGGCCCAGGCGCTGATGCGCGGCCTGACCGCTTTCGCCACGACATGGCCGGCCGGCCGGTGCCTGCGGATTGCCCTCGTCGGCGCCGCCCAGAATGCCCTGATCCGTCGCGTCGTGGACGCAATCGAAGCCCTGGGCTTTCCGTTCCGCCTTGTGGTGCTGGTGCCGGATGCCCGGGCCGAAGCCAGCCTCCTGCCCGAGCTTGCGCGCACCCCGGGCGCCACGGCGCAGGCATGGCCCGCGGCGCAGCACCTGCCGGCCTTTGATCTTGTTCTCGACTTCTTCGGTCTCAGCCTGCCCCGGCAGCGCCTGGTTCCGGATCAGCTGTTCAGCCTGCTGGCCTCCGGCGGGCTGCTGCTGGCCGCCGAAGCCATCCCCAGCTATGTGTCGAGTCTGCTGTTCGGGCCGGCACTCGGCGTCGATACCGCGGCGGGATTGCAGCACCCGGATGCATGGTGCCGCGACCTGCGCGATGCGGGCTTCGCCGAGGTCCGGCATACCCTGCTCGACGGTGCGATCTGGCCGGCCACCCTGCTGATCGCCAGCGCCGCGGCACAGTCTGACGATAGCAATGCCGACGGATCGCAGGCCGGACTGGTCCTGTTCGCCGCGCCGAACGACCCGCTTGCCGCCGCCCTCACCGCCCGGCAGCCGACCCTGCAACAGCTGCCGATCGAAGCGCTGCGGGAGGTTCTTACCGTCCCGCTCGCGTCACGCCATCAGCATGTTCTGTTGCTGGCCGAGGAATTCGCCGAGGACGACGACGCACCGGAAGCGCTGGCGGAGCTTCTGGCCGACATCGCGGCGGCCTTGGAAAACATGCAGGCGGCGCAGCCTGCGCGGCTTTGGCTGGTCGCGACCGGATCGCCGTCGGCATCCTTCATCGCCGCCGCTTTGACCGGGCTGCGGCGCGTTGCCGGGAACGAGCTGGCGGGCCTGGAATGCCGCTGCATCGCCCTGGAAGCCACTCTGCCCGCCGCCGAGGCCGCCGAACGGCTGCTGCAGGAACTCCACGAGCCGGACGACGAACGGGAAATCCTCTGGACCCGCGGCGGCCGCATGGTGCCTCGCCTGCGGACCGGGATGATCCAGCCGCCAGTCACCAATGAACCGCGCCGGCTGGACGTGTTGCGGCCTGGCCTGATCAGCTCCCTGGCCTGGGTGCGGGCCGAACCGCCGACACCCGGCGCGGGGGAGGTCGCGATCGAGGTGCACGCGGCCGCGCTGAACTTCCGCGACGTGATGTGGGCGCAGGGGCTGCTGCCCGATGAGGCGCTGCTGGAAGGCTTCAGCGGCCCGTCGCTGGGCCTGGAATGTGCCGGCATCGTCATCGCGGTCGGTGACGGCGTGACCGACCTGCGACCGGGCGACCGGGTCGCGGCCGTCGCCCCGAAGGCATTCGCCACCCACGTCGTGACGCGCCGCACCGGCGTGATGCGCATGCCTGAGGCGCTGACGCATGAGGCCGCCGCGACGGTCCCTGTTGCCTTCATGACCGCCGCCTATGGCCTGGGCGAACTGGCTCGGCTGGAACCCGGGGAACGCGTGCTGATCCATGGCGGCGCCGGCGGCGTTGGCCTGGCCGCAATCCAGTATGCCCTGCACAAGGGTGCGGTGGTTTATGCAACGGCCGGATCGGAAACCCGCCGGCAGATGCTGCGCATGCTGGGTGTAACCTCCGCCTTCGACAGTCGCGGCACCAGCTTCGTCGACGACATTCTGGCCGAAACAGACGGGAAAGGCGTCGATGTCGTCCTGAACTCCCTGAGTCAGGAACTCATGAAGCAAAGCCTGCGGCTGCTGCGGCCGTTCGGCCGCTTCCTGGAAATCGGCAAGCGCGACCTCTACCGCAACACGCCCATCGGCATCCGCGCGCTGCGGCACAACGCGTCCTATCACGCGATCGATGTCGATGAATTGGTGGCACACCGCCCATCCGTGGCGCTGCGCGTGCTGAACGAGATTTCTGCGCTGCTGGACAGTGGCGATCTGCAGCCCCTGCCCTATCGCACCTTCGGCTTCAATGAGGTTGTGTCGGCTTTCCGCCTGATGCAGTCATCCGGACACATCGGCAAGGTCGTCCTGCGGCCGGAGCCGACACGGCAGGCGGCCGCTTCGCCGGCGTTCATGGTCAGGCCGGACGGCGTTTACATCGTCACCGGCGGCCTGTCGGGCTTCGGCCTGGAAACCGCGCGCTGGCTGCTGCGCCAGGGGGTTCGCAGGCTGGCATTGCTAAGCCGGCGTGGCGCCGCCACACCCGGCGCCAGCGCGATCCTGGCCGAGCTGGCGGGTGATGACCGGGATGTGCGGGCCTTTGCCTGCGACGTGGCCGAGGACGCGCCGACGCAAAACACGCTGGCCGAAATCCGCCGGCGTATGGGGCCGATCCGCGGTGTGTTCCACGCCGCGATGGTGCTGGACGACGCCTTGCTGCGCGACCTCGATGCCGCGCGTTTCACCGCGGTGATCCGTCCGAAGCTGGCCGGGGCGCTGCTGCTGGACCGCTTCACGCGTACCGATGCGCTGGACGTCTTCGTACTGTTTTCCTCGGTCACGACCGTGATCGGCACACCGGGGCAGGCGAATTATGTCGCCGCGAACAGGACGCTGGAAGCGCTGGCGCATCGTCGCCACGCCGAAGGCCTTCCCGGCCTGGCGGTGCAATGGGGCCCGATCGGCGACGCCGGCTATCTGATGCGGGAGGAACGGGTAAGCGCCATGCTGGCCAAGATGCTCGGCTCCAGCCACCTGCGGGCCGAGCAGGCGCTTGATGCATTGCCGGCCCTGCTGGCAAGCGGTCT
>DAICYU010000222.1 GCA_027311485.1 Acetobacteraceae bacterium | reverse complement strand
CGAGGAATCCGGCTACTCGCTGCTTGGTCCCGTCGCGATGCATATCTTCGCCCCTGACGAGGGCAACATGCACCTGCTGGAGGTCGTTGCGTCGAAGGAGCAGAAGGAGCGCTGGCTGCGTCCCCTCGCGTCCGGCAAGACGCGGTCCTGCTTCTGCATGACCGAGCCAGCGCCCGGTGCCGGGTCGGACCCGGCGGCGCTGGCGACCACGGCGGTGAAAGACGGTAACCACTACGTCATCAACGGCGACAAATGGTTCATCACCGGCGCGGTCGGGGCGCAGTTCGCCATCATCATGGCGAAGGATGAGGACGGCAACGCCACGATGTTCCTGGCCGACATGGACACGCCCGGCATCGAGATCGTGCGCACCATGGACAGCCTGGACCATGCCTTCGCCGGCGGCCATGCGGTCGTGCGTTTCAACAACCTCCGGGTGCCGGCCAGCGACATTCTGGGCGAGCCCGGGAAGGGCTTCCGCTACGCCCAGGTTCGCCTCGCCCCCGCCCGCCTCACCCATTGCATGCGCTGGCTCGGTGCCGCCCGCAGGGCGCACGACATCGCGACGGATTATGCGCGCAGGCGGGAAGTGTTCGGATCGAAGCTGATCGGCCATGAAGGCGTCGGCTTCCAACTGGCCGATAATGAAATCGACATCCGCATGAGCCGCCTGTCGATCCTGCATACCGCTTGGGTGCTGGACCAGGAGGAGCGGGGGACGACGGAATCCTCGATGGCGAAAGTGTTCGTGTCCGAGGCGGTGTGGCGTGTGGTCGATCGGTGCGTGCAGGTGCTGGGCGGGCAGGGTGTCACAGGTGAAACCCTGGTGTCCCGCATCTTCAACGAAATCCGCGGCTTCCGCATCTACGATGGCCCGTCGGAAGTGCATCGCTGGAGTCTGGCGCAACGCATCGCCCGCAACGGGTCCAATTGGTGAGTGCCATGGGAAGCCAGGATTTCGACCTGACCGGTAAAGTCTGCATCGTCACCGGCGCCGGCCGCGGCATTGGGCGAGGCATGGCCGAGGGCCTCGCCCGGCATGGCGCCACAGTGGTCCTGAGTGGCCGCACCCGCGCCACGCTGGAGGAAACCGCCGCCGCGATCGGTGAACGCGCGATCGTTCACACCGCCGACGTGTCGGTCGAGGCCGATGTGATCGCGCTGCGCGATGCGGTGCTGTCACGCTGCGGCAAGATCGACGTGCTGGTGAACAATGCCGGCGTGAACGCGATCTTCAAGGGGATCGAACGCACCAGTCTGGATGAATGGAAGACCATCATCGACATCAACCTGACCGGCGTCTTCCTGTGCTGTAAATACATCGGCGGCGCCATCGGGGAAGGCGGATCGGTGATCAATATCAGTTCGGTCGCCGGCCATGGCGGGTTGCTGCGCTCCGTCCCCTACTGCGCATCGAAGGGCGGGGTCGAACTGATGACCAAGGCCCTGGCGCTGGACTGGGCGAAGCGCAAGGTGCGGGTGAACACGCTGGCGCCGGGATGGGTCGATACCGACCTGACCCACGGCCTGTTGGAGCATGATGTGCACGGGAAACGGCTGCTGGACCGCACGCCGCTGGGCCGGTTCGCGACACCGCTGGACATGGCCGGCGGCGTGGTCTTCCTGGCCAGTGATGCCTCGGCGTTCATGACCGGCCAGAGTCTGGTCATCGATGGCGGCTGGGGGGCCGAGTAGGCGGCGATCCTGATCAGCCGCCTGCGTCGCTGAGTGACTGCCTGGCCGTGGCAACGTCGCCGCTGCTGACGGCGGGGGCGGCGTTGCCCCAGGCGTTGCGGATATAGGTCGTGACCGCGGCGATTTGCTGGTCGGTCAACAACCATGCGAACGGCGGCATGGCGGGCGCGGTCGGCGCACCCTGGGTTCCGACACTGCGGGTGCCGACCAGCACCACGTGCAGCAACGAATCCGGCCTGCGCGACTGCACCGCCTGGGCGCCGGCCAACATTGGGAACAGGCCGCTGATCCCGCTGCCAGTGGGTGTGTGACAGGCTGAGCATTCATCGGCATAGATCGCGCTGCCCAGTTTCATGGTTGGGTCTGACGCCGGCAGCGCGGCTGGCCGGATCGCCTGCGCGGATTGATCCTTGAGGTAGATGGCTACGTCGTGCAGGTCGGCGTCGGTCATGTGGGAGCTTGAGTCGGCAACCTCCTCGGCCATCGGCCCGGACGCCGCCGCAATGCGGTTGTGGCCGGTCTTCAGGTACGACACGATATCGTCGATACGCCAGCCGCCGAGGCCGCGGTAGGTGCTGTTGGTGATGTTGGGGGCGAACCAGCCTTGCAGCGAATAGCCGCGCAGCCTGGACCCCGTTTCGTCACCGCCAAGAATATTCTTCGGCGTGTAGCACATGCCGCAGTGCATGGGCCCCTCGACCAGATCGGCGCGCGATTCCACGCCGAGCTTTTGTCCGGTTGGGGGTGGAATCGGCCTGGTTTGAAAAACAGCCCGTTCCAGGCTGCCAGGCTGCCAGGCTGCCAGGCTGGCGCGAATGTCGAACGAAAAGGGCAACTGGTTGGAGACAACCTTATGCCGGACAGGCGGTATTGTGTTCAGCCAGGTCCGGATCGCCAGAGCATCGCTCCGCGGCAGGCGCGTAAAATAGGGACAGGGCATCGCCGGGTATAGTTGCTCCCCATCGTGCCCGGTGCCATTCAGCAGCGCGTTGACGAAGTCATCGTCCGACCAGGCGCCTATGCCTGTTTGCCGATCCGGTGTGATATTCCGATATGGTAACGTACCAAACGACGTCGCAATCGCTCGGCCGCCAGCGAGAGCATGGGCGCTGCCCGGCAGGGTGTGGCACGCCGCGCAGTCGGCGACAACGGCGAGATATCTGCCACGCTCAAACGTCGGAAATCCTGCGGGTCGATGCCGATCTGCGCGCGTGCCGGGTCGCAGGCGGAAAGGCCGGCAACCATCAGCGCCAATAGTCCGCCCGATATCACGGCGGCGCAGAATACCTACAGAGCGGTTTGCCGCGGGATTGCCAACAATCGACGTTAATGCGATATGTCCGTTTGCATACAGCGGCGGGCATAAAACCGTCATTAGATGACGATAAGACCTTGAAGGGGAACGAATGCGCTATATTACCGTGACAATGGCGGCGATGCTCGCTGGCATAAGCGTGAGCCCTATGGCACGCGCGGCCGACCCGCAGACGCCGCCGCTTCTGCTTTCGCTTGCGCCGTCAACTGCCGATAGCGGCGATTCGCAGACGGTTCTGGCGCAAAGCAGCGTTCCGGCGACGGCAGACGGATCACAGGCGGCGCCGACGGTGAATATTCCCGGTTACTTCACGAACTGGTTTGATCGCGTGCGGCAGGCACAGGCAAGCCAGCCGCACTGGATGACGCCGCTTGTCACGGTGACACCGCGCCTTGAGCAGGAAGTGCGTTACGACCAGTATTGGCAGAACCTGGGTAACGGTGCGGCGGTCGACACGTTCGGCAGCGGCAAGGGCCTGGAGCTTATTCCCACGACCACGAATGAGATCCTGATCAATCCGCCGGCGTACCAGGAACGGTATGTGAAGAAGCCGGTTTCGGGCTGGGCCGATGATCAGTTCCTGGTGGTGAAGCAACGGCTGTTGAGTGCGAATGAGGAGAACGGCAACTATATCGTTTCGGCCTTCCTCGGCGTCACCGCAACCACCGGGAGCCAGGTCTTCACCCAGCGTTCATGGTTCATCACGCCAACGATTGCCGGCGGTAAAGGCTGGGGCGACTTCGACGTCCAGGCGACGTTCAGCATGATTGTTCCGCTCGCTTACCAGAATATCATTGGAACCGCGGCAAGCACGAACATATCGTTCCAGTATCACTTTCTGGAATATTTCTGGCCTGAACTTGAAGTCAATTACACTTACTGGCTGAATGGTCTGCGCGCTGGTAAGAATCAGGTGTTCCTGACCCCGGGCATGATCCTCGGACGCTTCCAGATCTATGATCGTGCCAAGCTGATCCTTGGTGCGGGCTATCAGTTCGCCGTTTCACCGACGCAGACGTACGAGCCAGTGCTGACGCCGATCTATAACCGGGCCTGGCTCGTGACGGCGCGGATCGCCTTCTAGGGCCGATCGCAGAGAGGCACGAAACGCCGTGCGTTCGCGACTGGACGCGTAAATTGGATACATCAATAAAAGCGCTCGTATCGTGCTTCCCTGATGCGCGATACGAGGGCTTGTCGGTCAGGGCGTTGGATGTCGGATGCGGGATGCCGCCGGGCGACGCACTGCGCAGCCCGGCGGCCTCTTGTCACGCCTTGACCAGCGGGCACCCGCCTTCGGACAGCGGACGCCATGCATCCTCGGGCTTTATGGTGGCGACCAGTTTGCAGAAATCATACTTGTATCTGGCTTCTGACGCCGGCTTGACCTGCCAGAGATACATCACGTGCATGACCCGCCCGTCTTCGCGGATCTTTACGTTGGTGTTGTAGAAATCGTTGACCGGCAGTTCCTTCATTTTCGCCACGACCGCATCCGACTGCGTGCTGCCGACAGCCTTGACGGCCTTCAGCCAGTGATACGCAGCACAATAGCTGCCCGCGTGCAGCAGGCCGGGCACCATACCGCCCATCTTCGCGCCCCAACGCTTCGACCACGCGCGGGTCTTGTCGGTCATGTCCCAGTAGAAACTGTCCGTATAGTTCAGTCCGGCACAGACATTCTGGCCGATCGAGTTCACGTCGCTGATCTGCATCAGCAGTGTCGCCAACCGCGCGCCGGAATGGGTCAGGCCGAACTCCGCCGCTTGTTTGACCGCGTTCTGCGTGTCGGTCCCGGCGTTGGCTAGGCCGATGACCTTCGCACCGGACGCCTGTGCCTGCACCAGGTAGGACGAGAAGTCGGCGGTGCCGAGGGGCGCGCGCACCGAACCCAGGACCTTGCCGCCGGCGGCCTTGACCGCGTTCATCGTGTCACGCTCCAGCGCGTAACCAAAGGCGTAGTCCGCGGTGATGAAGAACCAGGTGTCGCCGCCGGCTTTGGTCAGCGCGTTGCCGGTCCCGTGTGCCAGGGCGTAGGTGTCGTATGAGAAGTGGATGCCGTAAGGGGAGCACTGCTTGCCGGTCATGTCGGATGTGGCAGGACCGGTGATCAGTTAGATCTTCTTCTTCTCCCGGCACACCTGCTGGATTGCCAGGCCGGATGAACTGGCCGCGCCGTCGGCAAGCACATCGACGCCTTCATCGTCGATCCATTGGCGGGCGAGCGAGGTAGAAACGTCTGGCTTGTCCTGGTCGTCCGCCTGCAGGACCTGGATCGGCCGGCCAAGGACCGAGCCACCGAAGTCCTGGATGGCCATTTCGGTGGCCACGCGGTTGCCGGGCCCGCCGACGTCACGATAGGGCCCGCCCATGTCGGACAGCAGTCCGATCTTGATGGGTTTGGAGGAGCTTTGCGCCCGGACGATTGCGGGACTGGCCAATGGAGCGGCGGCAAGGCCGCCGATCAGGACGCGACGCGACAGATTCGGCATCAATTATGTCTCCCACCCGGATTGCTGGCGCGGTGCTTGATTTGCGCCTCGGTGCCTTGTAGCGGGACAGCATCAACGCTGTCCTAGGGGGGAAATATCGATGCCAACGATGCCGGGAAAGACCGCTCTGCTCGAATTGCTGAAGCAGGAAGGTGTGCGGGTCATGTTCGGCAACCCTGGGACGACGGAGCTGCCGTTGATGGACGCCTTCGCGGCCGAGCGGGAGCTGCGCTACATCCTTGCGTTGCAGGAAGCGCCGGCGATGGGCATGGCGGACGGCTATGCGCAGGCTTCCGGCCAGCTCGCGGTCGTCAATCTGCACGTCGCGCCCGGCTTGGGGAATGCGCTGGGCATGCTGTACGATGCCCAGAAAGCCGGCTCGCCGATCCTGGTGACCGCCGGGCAGCACGAGCAGCGGTTCAACTTCACCGAGCCTCTGCTGTGGGCGGATCTGCCCACCATTGCCCGTCCGTTCGTCAAATGGTCGGCCGAGGTGCGCCAGCTGTCCGACCTGCCGCGGGCGATCCACCGGGCGGCGAAGACCGCGCTGGCGCCGCCGATGGGGCCGGTCTTTCTGTCGCTGCCGGGTGACATCCTGGTGGACAGTGCCGACCTCGATCTGGGTGCACCCAGCCGGGTTTCGCCGCGGATCAGGGGCGATGCCGGAGCAATCGCGCAGGCGGCGGCGATCATGGCCAAGGCGAAAAGCCCGGTGATCATCGCCGGCGATGCAGTGCCACAGGGTAACGCGCTGGCCGAACTTGTTGCCTTCGCTGAGGCTCTGGGCGCACCGGTGTATGACGAAGGTATGGCCAGCCGCGCGATGTTCCCATCGAGCCATCCGCTGTACCGGGGGCCGATCGTACGGCTGCCGGCGGCGATCCGCGGCATGCTGCAGCAGCATGACCTGCTGGTATCCATCGGGGCCGACCTGTTTACCCTGTCGTTGCCGGGTGACGTCGAGCCAATGCCGGATGACTACCCGGTGATCCACCTGGACACCGATCCCTGGGAACTGGCGAAGAACTATCCCGAGAAGGTCGCCATCCTGGGTGAGCCGAAGGTCACCCTGCCGGAGATGACAAATGCCTTGATGCAGGCGCGTTCTCCGGCGGAGGAGGCCGGTTCAGTGCAGCGTCTTGTGCATGTGAAAGCCGAGGGTGTCGCCAGCCTCGCAAAGCTGCATGCCATGGCGGATGCCGTGGCCGAGCGGAATCCGATCCATCCATTGGCGCTGATGCAGATGATCGGGCGCATTCTGCCGGAGAATGCGGCGGTGATCGACGAGACGGTCTCCTCCGGCGCCGGGCTGCGGCGCTTCCTGCAGAGCAATGACGCGCAGAGCTTCTACGGCCTGCGCGGCGGTGGTATTGGCTGGGGTCTGCCGGCAGCTATCGGTGTAAAGCTGGCATTGCCCGATCGCCCCGTGGTTGCGCTGATCGGCGACGGCTCCGCGATGTATA
>DAICYU010000221.1:3592-6981 GCA_027311485.1 Acetobacteraceae bacterium | reverse complement strand
CGGGCAGCCGTTCAAGCGCGGACAGGTGCTGTACGTCTATACGAAGGATGCCGAGGGCAAGATCCATTCCCGGCGCGACATCGGCGTGTTCTTCATCCCGATGACCGGGGCTATCCAGAAAAGCCAGCCCGTACGGCCACCGACGGCGCAGTCGGAGGCGGCACCGCCCCAGGCGACGCGGCCAGAGGCGACGCGGCCAGAGGCGACGCGGCCAGAGGCGACGCGGCCAGAGGCGACGCGGCCCGAGGCGGCACGATCTGAGCCGGCGCAGTCGGAGCCGGTGTCGGTCCAGCATCCGCAGGACGCAAAGCCCGCCGCCGTCGCGGCGCCCGACGCCGGCAGTCCCGCATCGCAGGCCGCGACCGCAGCGCCGGCAACCCCCAACGCTGCCCAACCCGCGGACCAGCATCCCGACCAGCACTGACCGCCATGCGTTTCCTCTTCCCGCCGGAGTGGTCTAGGCTGCTCCGGCTGGACCAACGAACAAGGAGGAAACGATGGATTTTCACGGCAAGGTGGCGCTGATCACCGGCGGCGGTAACGGCATCGGCCGAGCGACTGCGATTGGATTTGTGGCGCGGGGCGCCAAGGTGGTGGTGGTCGATCGCGACCAGGCCGCCGGTGAGGCGACGGCCGGTATCCTCCGCCAGCAGGGCGGTGACGCGCTGTTCGTGCCGGCCGACGTCACCCGGTCCGCCGACGTGCAGAACTACGTTAAACTCACATTGGATAAATACGGCGCAATCGATTGTTTTTACAACAATGCGGGCATCGAGGGCAGCGTCGCGCCGACGCATGAATATGATGAGGAGATGTTCGATCGCGTCATCGCGATCAACGTCAAGGGCGTGTTCCTGGGCCTGCGCCACGTGCTGCCCGTGATGATCAAACAGGGGCGCGGCGCCGTGGTGAACACGGCATCAGTCGCTGGGTTGGTCGCCTCGCCCGGCATGCCCGCCTATGTCGCGTCCAAGCACGCCGTGATCGGCCTGACCAAGACGGCGGCCGGCGAGGTCGCCCGCGCCGGCGTGCGCGTCAACGCCGTTTGCCCCGGCCCGATCGACACGCGCATGATCCACTCGCTGGAATCGATGCTGAACGCGGACGATCCCGCCAGTGTTGGCGCCCGCTACCAGTCCAACATCCCCATCGGCCGCTACGGCACCGCCGAGGAAGTTGCTAACCTCGTGCTGTTCCTGTCCTCGGATCTGGCGTCCAACATCACCGGGGCGCAATATGTCGTTGACGGCGGACGGACCGCGACCGGCGGCGCCGTCACCAACAACCTGGTGCGCTGACCGATGCTGCTGCAAGGCAAGCTGGCGCTGGTCACCGGCGGCGGATCGGGCATCGGCGAGGGCATCGCCCGCGCCATGGCGCAGCAGGGCGCGCGGGTCATCGTCGCGGACGTGAACGTCGAAGGGGCGGCCCGTGTGGCCGCCTCGATCGGCGGCGACAGGGTGCATTACGCGCTGGATGTCGCCGACCGCGCCGCCTGTGACGTGCTGGCGAAAACCATCCGCGCCGATATCGGCCCGGTGTCCGTGCTGGTGAACAACGCCGGCATCATCCGCCGCGGCAAGCTGGAATCAGCCAGCGTCCGCGCCGACTGGGATGCGACCCTGGCGGTGAACCTGGACGGTCCGTTCAACATGGTCACGGCGTTTCTGGAGCAGTTGAAGGCGACGCAGGGATCGATCATCAACATCGGCTCGATCCAGTCCTTCGTCGCGCTGCCGAACTCCGCCGCCTACACCACGTCCAAGGGTGGTGTCCGCGCCTTCACCAAGGCGCTCGCGATCGAGCTTTCACCGCAGGGCGTCCGCGTCAATGCCATCGGGCCGGGCATGATCGCCACCGCCATCAACGCCGACGCGCGCCAGAACCCCGACTACATGAAAAGCTTTGCCGGACGCATTCCGCTCGGCAGGCTCGGGGAACCCGCCGACATTGCCGGCCCTGCCGTTTTCCTCGCCTCCGACCTTGCCCGCTACGTAACCGGCGTGACGCTGCCGGTTGACGGCGGCTTCCTGGCCTATTGACCATGGCGCACAAGACCATCCGCACGCCGGTGCTGGAGATCGCCTATCTGGAATCCGGTCCGGCGGACGGGATGCCGGTCATCCTGCTGCACGGCTGGCCGTCGGACGTTGACGACTATGCCGATGTGGCACCTGCCTTGGCGCAGGCGGGATATCGTGTGCTGGTGCCCTGGCTGCGCGGCTTCGGCCCGACCCGGTTCCTGCACGTGGCCACCCCGCGCAGCGGCCAGCAAGGGGCGTTGGGGGCTGACGTGCGCGATTTCATGGACGCGCTGGGCATCGGCAGCGCCGTGCTGGCCGGCTATGACTGGGGCGGGCGGGCCGCCTGCGTCGTGGCGGCGTTGTGGCCCGAACGCGTCCGCGCTCTGGTCCCCATCACCGGTTACGGCATCCAGGACATCACCGCCGCCGCCAAGCCTGCCGCCGCGGATCAGGAGTGGCGCTACTGGTACCAATGGTACTTCCACACGCCGCGCGGCCGAGCCGGCCTGACGGAAAATCGGGGTGAGATCGCCAAATTGCTGTGGCGCCTGTGGTCACCGAACTGGTCGTTCGATGACGCCACATTCGCCAGGACCGCCGCCAGCTTCGACAATCCGGACTTTGTCGATGTGACGATACAATCGTATTGCCATCGCTACGGCAACGCACCGGGCGACCCGGCCTGTGACGCGATCGAGGCTGCACTCGCGCGGCAGCCGACGATCCGGGTGCCGACGATTGTATTGCATGGCGAAGCCGATGGCGTTGGCTCCCCGGCCAGTTCGATCCCGCGTGACCGCCTGTTCACCGGCCCGTTTGAGCGTATCCAGATCGCCCGCGCCGGCCATTTCCTGTCGCGGGAGAACCCCAGGGATGTCGTTTCGGCGGTTGTCCGGCTGGCCGGTCCGGCGGCATAGTCGGCCCGACGAAACCGGTCGCCTTCTTCCATCATGGTGGGTGAAGGCCCACCATCCAGGGCGTGCGGGCCACATCGGGGACCCAGCCGGATGGCGGGTCCACAGGCACACTGACGCGGGATGAAGCGCCGATCATATCGCCGGTCAGATCCGCCCGGGCATATCGGAGGAAACAGCATGAACATCGTCCCAAGCGGCCAGACGCTGGGTGCGCGCATCGAAGCCATCGATTTGAGCGAGCCACTGTCGGACGCGGATTTTCGCGGCATTCTGCGCGCCCTCGGTCAGCACGGCGTCCTGTGCTTTCCCAAGCAGACCTGCGACACACCCGCCTTCGCCGCCTTCGCCCGCCGCTTTGGCGAGCTTGAGGTCAACGTCGCCAACCTGTTCCATGAACCCGGCTTTCCGGAGATCATGGTCCTGTCGAACATGATCGGTCCGGAGGGCA
>DAICYU010000221.1:0-3582 GCA_027311485.1 Acetobacteraceae bacterium | reverse complement strand
AAGCCCATGGGGCTGAACGATGCCGGGCAGGGCTGGCACACCGACATGTCCTACAGCAAGGACATTGCGCTCGCGAACGTGCTGCACGCGCAGCGCGTGCCGGTCCGCAATGGCAAGTCGGTGGGCGAAACCCAGTTCCGCAACATGCACGCCGCGTATGACGAATTGCCGGACAGCATCAAGCACAGGATCGAAGGCCGCACCGCCACCCATGACTTCGAGAAATTTTGGGAGGAGATGCGCAAGCGCCCAGGCTCCCGCCGGGCAAAGCTGACCGAGGAGCAGAAGCGCCGCAAGCCGCCGGTGTCGCAGCCGCTGGTGCGGGTGCACCCGCTGACCGGACGGAACATCCTGTATGCCAATCCCGGCTACACGATCTCGATCGACGGCATGGACCCGCAGGAGAGCGGATCGATCCTCGACTACCTGTTTCGCCATCAGGAACGCGCCGACTTCCTGTATGCGCATCACTGGGCGGAGGGCGACGTGCTGATGTGGGACAATATCGGCACCGTGCACAATGCCGTCGCCGACTATCTGCCGGATGAACCGCGCTATATGCGCCGAGCGCAGGTCATGGCGACATTGGACTATCCGGCTTTGGTGGCCTGAGCCGTGTCGGTGTTCACCGGCAAGCGCATCGTCGTAACCGGCTGGGCCGGGGGCATCGGCATCGAAACGGTGCGCGCCTTCATGGAACAGGGCGGCCACGTCATCATGGCCGACCGCGACGAAGCAGCCCTCCACCGCGCCCGCGACCACCTCGGCCCCACGCGGCTCGGCCTGTTCGTCTCGGCGCTGGAGACGCCGGCCGACTGCGCCCGCGTGATCGAGGCTGCGGGCGCGCCGGTGTATGCGCTGGTGCATCTGGCTGGACTGTTTGAGCGCGATCCGCTGGACCCCGACGACCACGGCGTCTGGAATCGGGCGATCGCGGCCAATCTGACCACCGCCTACGACATGGCCGTGGCCTTCTCCACCCGCTTCGACCGGCGGGAACCGGCGCGGATTGTGCTGACAAGCTCCATCGCCTACCGGCGCGGCAGCGCGGACCGCGTGCCCTATGCCGCCGCGAAGGGCGGGATCGTGGGACTGACCCGTGCCCTGTCGCGCAAACTGGCGCCGGACGTGTTGGTGAACGCGATTGCACCGGGCGTGATCGAGACGAAAATGGCCGACCCGATCATCGCCGAGCGCGGGGAGGCATACCGGCAGGAAATTCCGCTGAAGCGGTTTGGCAAGCCGTCCGAGATTGCCTCGGTGATTCGGTTTCTGTGCTCGCCGGATGCGTCCTACATCACTGGGCAAACCATCACGGTTGATGGCGGTGTCACCAACGCCTGACGGCGGCGGGAATGACGTCCGCCCGCCATACGTTGCAGACGTCCGGGAATTTTGCTTCCTGGCAGCATGATGACCGACTTTGACATTCGCCCGGTCAGGACCACGGACGACCTGCGGGCGACCGCGACGCTGTTCAGCCAGTACGCCGCGTCGCTGGCAGTCGATCTCGGGTATCAGGATTTCGGCTCGGAGCTTGCCGCACTGCCCGGCAAATATGCGCCACCAAAGGGCGAACTTCTGCTGGCCCGGGATGCAGCCGGCGCGCCTTTGGGGTGCGTTGGCCTCCGCCCGATTTTGCCTGAAGGCTGCTGCGAGATGAAACGTCTGTTCCTTCTGCCGGCCGCGCGTGGCCTGGGGCTTGGGAAGACCCTGACCGCGTGCGTCATCGACGCGGCGAGGCAGCGCGGCTACCGGGAGTTACGGCTCGATACGCTACCCACCATGGCGGCCGCCATCGGCCTTTACGAACAGATCGGCTTTCGACGCATCGAACCGTACTACGCGCCGACGCCGGCGGGCACGATCTTCATGAGCCTTATGCTCGGGACATAGGACTTTGGGCGTGTTCAACGCAGCGGGCATTGAACAGGAAACAACCTGACACCCGAGGGCGACCACACCGTCGCCACGTCCCACCCACGACAGCGCGAAGGGTGGCTTGTCTTCCCTGGACTGGCGCACGTTGTACCGCGCTGCGCGGGGCAGCCGCTTCCAATCTTTCAGGAGCGCCTTTGCATAGTCTGCAGCACGCGGAGGATTCGTCTGCTTACTGTCACTCTCCTTTCGTGGACAGCGCTTCGAACAGAGAGTCAGGCGTTGCACAGCGGGCGTGGCTCAGCGTCCGGGCCTCTTCCATCGCCGCGCGCATCCCCGCGCTGGGAACCTCGATGGCGAACGGGATCGCCTGCTCGACCGCCACGCGGCGCAGGAGCACGCGGACAGCCTCCGAAATTGACAGACCCATCCGTTCCAAGGTCGCCCGCTTCAAGGTGGACCGGCGCCGTCCGGCAAAATCGATTGCTGACAGGGCAAGCTGCATCCTGGGGACCGGTCCCGGCGTATTCGCATACACCGAGGACCGGTCCAGCAGGCCGTGATCAGCCTGGGCGGAACGCCGACCGGATTTCAATTACGAAATGGAGCCAAGAATCCGGTCGTTGACGGTCAACCGATCTACTTCTGCGCCGCCAGACGTTTGCCGCCCGGTCCGATCAGTCCGGGGTAGGGCGCCTTGAACCGGTACACCGTGCCGCTGACCGCGCCTTCCATGTAGATGTATTCGTTGTTCGGGCCACCAAAGGCAAAGTTCGTGGCCGACGGATCGCCATTCGGCAGCGGCACGTAGCCGAGAATGATCCCGTGCGGGTCATATTCGATGATCCCGCCGATCCCCAGTTGTGCCCACAGATCGCCATGGACATCGTAATGAATCCCGTCGGGGCCGCCGTTGCCGGGATTGTAGCTGCCAGCCGTGGAGAAGAAGAACGTCAGATGCTCCGGGTCCTTGGCGCACATGGTGCAGGCCGCGTTCGGTCCGTTCAGGAATGTGTAATAGAGCATCCGGTTGGCCGAGAAGTCAGCCACCGCCAGCGTGCTGTCATCGGGTGACACGGCGATGCCGTTCGGAAACTGCCCGGTCGAGATGATCCGCCGCAGCACGCCCTGGGTGGAATACTGGTAAACCGCGCCGGTGCGGTCCGCGGTGTCCGGACCCGGGCCGGTCCCCCATGGATCGGTAAAGTACAGATTGCCTTCCGCGTCGAAATCCAGGTCGTTCGGGCCTTTGAACAACTGGTTCCGATAGGTCGTGACCAGCGGGCTCACCTTCTTGGTCGCGGGATCATAGACCAGGATGCCGAGGTGACGGGTCGTCAGGTACAGCTTGCCGTCATGCCAGCGCGTGCCCTGTGGCTCACACGCAAGCCCCAGGTCCTCGGACGGGTTGCAGTTGAACACCGGCACGAGTTTGGCGTCCGGCGTCAGGTAGGACACCCATCCGCTGCCGATGGCGACAAACCAGAAATTGCCGGAATCGTCGAAAGCCCCGCCTTCGAGGAATTTGCCCTGTGGCTTGTCATGAATGTCGGCGAACAGCGACACGGGTCCGACGCCGGGTGGTGGCGGAGGCAGTCCCCACGGGCGTTGCTGGTTCGGGTTCGCCGAACCCGAAGGTTGAGCGGGTCCGCCGTTCGTCGCCGAACCGGACCCGGCATTGGATGTTTGCGCCTGTGCAAGGCC
>DAICYU010000220.1 GCA_027311485.1 Acetobacteraceae bacterium | reverse complement strand
TACGACGAGCCCGCGGACTTGACGCGCGACCCGTAGATCCATCACGTGAAGTGAAATCCGTCAGCGCTGAAACCACTTTCGACCGCGACCTGATCAGTGTTGCGGAACTTGAAAAGCCGCTCTGGCGCTTGTGTGAGAAGCTGGGCCGACGGTTGAAGGAGCATGATCTCGCAGCAGGCGGCGTGATCCTGAAGCTGAAAACGGCGCAATTCGTCACCCGCACCCGAGCCGCCCAATTACCCAGCCCGACCGTGCTGCCAGATCGATTGTTCGAATTGGCACGGGTGCTGTTGGCGAAGGAGGCAACCGGAACGCCGTTCCGCCTCATTGGCGTTGGCGCGAGTCCACTTGTATCCGGCACCCTCGCGGATCACGGCGATCTGGCTGACTCCCTGACACCACGCCGCGCGGCTACGCAGGCCGCGATCGACATCCTGCGAGCCCGGTTCGGGGAGGCTGCCGTCACGCGCGGGCGTGCACTGAATTAATTGACCTTTTCGCACCGGCACGATGTTCGTGCCGCGGCCGAGCCAATCCTTTGACAGAAGGCAGCCGAAACGACCCGCTTGGTGGCACGCAATTCCCGTATTGCCGATTCTCGTTCGTGCGAATGCACGCTCAGCCCCACTCAAACCGGCTTAGCTGGTGTTTTCACTCATAAAATCCCGCTCATTTTCAGAATGCGGAACGGCAACGGTTACTTTAACGTAATTTATTCTATTCATTGCGAGTTCGGCCGGTTCGACCTTTGCCATCAGATCACGATCGTTGTACGGAAGCCGCTGTCCATCACTTTAGTTCATCGGCGAGTGCCGAATTTTCCGTAGGATTTGAGCGACAAGAGCGTCGCTGGGATTTTTCCGTCGTGCTAGTGATGCAGGCGCGCCACACGTCGCCATTAATTCCTAAGGCTGCGCCCACGCCAGCCGGATGGTCGGTCATCACCGGACGGATCCCCTCGAGACGCAAACCAACTCACGAGAGATTTTATTATAATTTCGGAAGTATAACCGAATCACCGGAACAAATACGATTGGTACACTGCTTCGTTACGAGACACCAATTCGGCACCATGACAACTATCGTGTGGCGGTCGTCGCTTCCGTCCGGGGCGACTGCCATTTTTAGGGAAAGGTATAGGAGAATGATCACCAACGAAGTCAGCGATGGTCTGGCAGGCATCCTGCGAACCGCGATCGTCGAACTGGTCCGGCGTGATGGGCCCGATCTGTCCGCACGTCAGTTGGGCGTATTCCTGACGTGTTATTTGGAAGCAGAAGCTCAAACAGTTCGTGGCCTTGCCGCGAAGCTTGGCGTTTCGAAGCCCGCCATAACGCGGGCGTTGGACAGGCTGTCCGAGTTCGACCTGGTTCGCCGCAAGACCGACCCGTTGGACCGCCGTAGCGTATTGGTACAGCGCACTGCAACAGGAATGGCCTTCCTGCGGGAGATGCGCACGATCCTGCGCGATGCCGCTTCAACACTCCGCATCACCGCGGAGCCGGCACAAACCCGGCAGCGCTCTGGCAGCGAACCGGCACGAGCTGCTCATTGATTTCCGGGCCGCGACGCTTCGCGGCCCGGCGGCTCCTTCGACTGTTCCGCAGCGAACAAGGCTTTGATCGTGCCGGCGCTGAACTGGGCAGGCTTCTATCTGCTTCGCGGCCATCTACACGTGCTGCGGCCACTTCAGGTGGAGCCTGCTTTCATGGGGGTTCCCGTCCAACGCGGCGTATGCATAAAAGCGGCGTAGTGACGCGCCCCGCCCTGAATTCGTGATGGCGTTGATCCGCCATGACCAACTGATTGGCGCTCTGTGGACCCGGGCAGCCCCATTGCGGCACGCGTCGATGCTCACGATTAAGCTGGAAGCGAAATGCATGTGGCAATCATCGCTCGCCACATGACGGAGGCGCGACTGGCCTGACCCGCCTTGGCACCATAGGCAGGGCCCGCGGGCCGGTCGCGAGAGGGAAACACGAGCATGTTGATCGACCATCGCACGTATACGGTGAAGCCCGGTACAATGGGTAGTCAGTTAGCTCTGTATGAGGAGTTCGGCTTGGTGCCGCAGAAGCGGCACCTTGGTGAACCACTTGCCTTTCTGATCACGGAATCCGGCGACGTGAATACCTATGTTCATATCTGGGTCTATAGGGACGCAGCTGACAGAGCGGCGCGTCGCGCCGCAATGCAAGCCGATCCCGAATGGCAGGTCTATTTACAAAAGACCGCGGAAGCCGGGTACCTCATCGGACAGAGAAACAACCTAATGACATCCGCGCCGTTTGCGCCTGTGCGGCGATAACCAACTGCCAGCAGCCTGATTGGGTCCGGCGCAAACACGAGCCAACCACCTCAGCGCCAGCCGCTAGATGCCTCAGGAGGGAACGCTACTGCCTCGCAGCACGGCTAAGTCGCATCCTTCGTCGGCCTGTAACACCTGATCGGCGATGATCCGATCCCATCCGCGAGCTGGCTTGGTCGGCGGAGACCACCGGTCCCGCCGACGCTCCAGTTCCTCGGCTGGGACTAGCAAGTCCAATGTTCGATCTTTGACCGAGAGGCGGATTCGATCGCCGCTTTCTGCGAGACCTAAAGGCCCCCCGGCGGCTGCCTCGGGCGTGATGTGCAACACGATCGTGCCGAAAGCCGTACCCGACATGCGGCAGTCGCTCATGCGGACCATGTCCTTTACCCCGGCCCGCGCTAACTTTGAGGGAATTGGCAAGTACCCAGCCTCTGGCATGCCGGCCGGCGTCAACGAACCAGCATTTTTAAGGACCAGGATGTCGTCGGCCGATACATCCAGGGTTGGATCATCGATCCGGTTGGCCAAATCTTCCAGACCATCAAAGACGAGGGCCCGGCTCTCTTTTTCAAAGAGCGACGGCGTCGCAGCGCTGCGCTTGAGAATCGCACCGCGGGGAGCGAGCGATCCAAACAGAGACACGAGCCCGCCAACCGGTGAAACCGGCTCATCGCGATGCCGAATATATCGCCGATCTACGAACGGCGGCTCGCGCAGGCGCTGGCCAAGAGGCACGCCCGTGACATCGATGGTGTCCTGGTGCAGTAGGTCGCGAAGCTCCCAAAGGAGTGCGGGCATGCCACCGGCAGCATGAAAGTCTTCCATATAGCCATCACCGGTTGGCTTGAGATCGACCAGCACGGGGGTAGAATCCGACAGCACGTTCAAGTGTCGCAGATCGACCTTGACACCTCTTCGGCCGGCAATCGCGGTCAGGTGGATCAAGGCATTGGTTGAACCGCCGAGAGCCAGCAGGACGCGCAGGGCGTTTTCAACCGAGCGCGCGGTGATGATCTGCGACGGCTTAACGGGATTTTCAATCAACCGTACTGCCAGGGCGCCGGCCTCCTCGGCAGCACGCAGGCGGTCCGCGTGTACGGCCGGAATGGACCCGTGGCCCAGGGGAATCATGCCCAGTGTCTCGGCGATGCAGGCCATGGTGGACGCTGTGCCCATCACACCGCAGGTGCCGGCCGTGGTGGCCAGCCGTCCCTCAATTTCTCCAATGCGTTCCTGGCTGACAGTCCCGGCGCGGTACGCGGCCCAGTAACGGCGACAATCAGTGCACGCCGAAAGGCGCTCCCCCTGGAACGGTGTCGCCAGCATTGGTCCCGTTACAAGCTGCACAGCGGGGATGTCAGCCGACACTGCGCCCATCAGCTGCGCCGGCACGGTCTTGTCGCAGCCGCCTATCAGCACCGCTGCATCCATCGGCTGCGCGGTCAGCATCGCCTCGGTATCCAGCGCGGCAAGGTTACGGTAGTGCATGGACGTTGGGAACAACGACGGCTCACATAATGAGATCGTGGGAAACGGCATCGGCAACCCGCCCGCAGCCAGCACGCCGCGCTTCACCGCTTCCACCAACTCAGGCACCGTCCGGTGACAGTTGTTATAGGCTGATCCGGTATCGACGATGCCCACCACCGGGCGGTCGAGCATCGCCTGGGAATAGCCCATCGATTTGGCAAACGATCGGCGTAGGTACAGCGCGAAGTCGCTGTCGCCGTAGTTGGCGGTATTGCGAGCCAAGCCCTGCTTTTGGGGGCTGGATTTGGGTGAGTTATGGGTCATGTGCTTATGCTAGTCCTGCGCGCCCTCGCGGTGAAGATACGGAGCAGGTCGGCGTCAAGACTCTGTGACTTTGGCCGCTGCTTCGGCTACCAAGCTCCACACAACAATCGCGCGTGAGGTGGGTTTGACCCGTCGTCTTTTGATGCCGGCCCTTCTGCTGACATATCTTTCCGGCTGTGGGCCCAATTATTCGCCCGACATCTATGCGACGAACGCCGTGCAACAGGCCAACAAAGCCGATCAAGGCGTCGTTGTTGGCGTACGTAACGTCGCGATCAGCGCGTCCGGTGCGGTTGGCACGGTCACCGGCGCCGCTGCGGGCGGCATTGCCGGCACGCAGGTCGGCATCGGTCCGGTGAGTGCCTTTTCTGCCCTAGGCGGGTCGCTCGTCGGTGGAATCGCCGGATCGGCCGTCGAGCATGCCACTGCGGATACAACCGCATTCGAGTATATCGTCCGCAAGACGAATGGCGACTTAGTCAGCGTGACCCAAAAGGACAAGCAGCCTCTGACCCTGGGCCAAAAGGTCCTGGTGATCTCCGGCAACCAAGCACGGGTAATCCCGGACTACACCGTCGCCCTGCCCGGAGCAGCAACAAAACCGCCCGAGCCATCTAATCCGGATGCAACTTCAGCCGAGAACAAACCCGCGGTCTCGCCCTCCGATCAGAAGGCGCCCGCCATCGCCGCATCCGACACGCAGCCGGTCAACGACGCCCTTGTGGCCGGCGCCGCTGTAGCAACGAAGATAAACGAGCCCTCCGCTCCAGTTATGTCACCAGCCATTACGAAATCGGCCGATACGTCCGGAGCCACGACGAAGCCGGTCGACGTCAAACCATCGGACGCACCCACACCACCTGCCGCCACAAATTCTCCGGCGAGCTTTCCTAATCCTACGCCCTGAGGCAGACCAACCGACTCTAATTAGAACCGCTTCCGCTTTCGGTATGGGTGCGATGGTGCAGGTGAAGCCGAGCTTGGCGATCTGCTTGGCAAGCGGGTGTGCCTGAACCTCTGGTGAGCGGTTGAAGTGGTCGGCACCGAGGTATTTGTAGACGGTGGCATCGCGCAACATGTGGTAGATCGCGGTGAGGATCGACGCAGCGACGGCGCAGATCGCCTTCTTTGGCCCGCGCCATCGCCTTCGTTGGCCGGGGCCGGTATCGCAGGCGCTGGAACTGCGCCTGGTAGTAGGAGTCCCTCTTTCGCATGGCTGCCCAGGCGCACTGGATCAGCATGGTCTTCAGCCAGGGTGCCACTTTGCGCAAACGGTTGGATCGTCGCTTACCGGCACTTTCGTCGCAGCGCAGCCATAGCCTGACCCAGGAGACAAGTGCCCGGCGGTTGGGGAGCGGCTCATGTCGATCTCGATCTCGGAGATGACGACCTGTCCGCTGAGATCACTGATGCCTGGATGGGTGCGCACCAAGCGCACGGCGTGACGGAAAGGGGCGAGATCGCAGTCCACCTCCCCGTCGATCTCAAGATGGCGGCCTCGAGCGCGTCGATCTGGCGGGTCGCAATGCCGGTGGAAACTCATACCGAATCGCATGCGTCTCGCTTGTTACTCGCGGCCAAGGCAACCCGGTCCCACGCCGATCGTTAGCACCACGAGATCAGGACCGGGGCACTGCACCAAGCCGCCCCGGATCAACCACCTGTTTTCAACGCTACAACGTTGGGAGATTGCGATGAAACCAAGTGTACTTGGGGTGGCTGCAGCGCTGGTGCTGGTCAGCGGAGCATGCTGCGCGCAGGTTACGCATGGCGATACGAACGCCGCCTCTGGCAACAACAACCAAGCTGTCGCCACGACCAGCGCAAATGCACCGAAGCCAGCTCACGGTGCCAACAGCTTCACCGTGGGCCAAGCCAAGACACGTATTGAAAAGGATGGTTACTCAAACGTGACAGATTTGCGGAAGGACAGTAACGGCGTGTGGCGTGGCAAGGCTGAGAAGGGCGGCACCACCACGATGGTCTGGCTGGACTACAAAGGCAATGTCGGCCAAGCCCAATAGGAGAGTTATAGAACATGGCGCAACGCACAATCGCCCACATGTATGACCGCTTCGAAGATGCTGAGATGGTGGTCCAGGAACTGGAAGCCGCCGGCGTTCCACACGGCGACATCAGCTTGGTAGCGAATGCTCAGAATCGTGGCCAGCCTGGCGCGAGCGGCACCGCACCAGCCGCCGGAGACGAAGCTCGAACGGGCACAGGCGCCGGCACGGGCGCAGCACTCGGCACCGCGGTGGGCGGCGGACTGGGACTACTTGCCGGCATTGGCTCTTTGGCCATTCCGGGGGTGGGACCGGTTGTCGCGGCCGGGTGGCTCGTCGCGACCTTGACCGGTGCAGGCATTGGCGCTGCCAGCGGTGGACTCGTCGGAACACTGACGGGTGCGGGTGTTAGCCGGGACGAAGCCGATGTGTATGCCGAAGGCGTGCGTGGCGGCGGCTCGCTGGTGACGGCACGCGTTGATGAGGTTCAGGCTGACAGGGTTGAAGCGGTAATGAGTCGCCATGCGCCAGTGGACTGGCAGCAGAGGCGGGCGGCTTACGGCAGCGACTGGAAGGGTTTTGACCCGGACAGCCGTGTGCGCGTTTATCCGGCGAATGAGGGTAACCCCGGAACAGCAACCCCCGGGCCGGAAGACACGTTTATCCCAGGGATTGATCCCGGCCGTCGTCCCTGACGGCCTATCCCCGAAGCGAGCCGGGCGTCGGCAAGCTTCGGGGAAGCTAGTATCTGAATTCAAGCAGATCTTCGCCGGCAAGCGGCCTTCACCCTGATAGCAAGACCTCGATTGACGTCGATTTAATAAGCGCCAGAACCGGTCCGTTCGGAACCAGCCCTAGGCGAGTTACCGCGTCTTTGGTAAC
>DAICYU010000021.1:6430-18113 GCA_027311485.1 Acetobacteraceae bacterium | reverse complement strand
TAGCCGAGTTCCGCCAGGACTTCATCGTTATGTTGCCCGAACGTCGGCGGCGGCCGGTCGACGCACGGGCCGTCATGCTCGAACTTGAACGCCGCGACGGGCACCGAGAATGATCCCGGCACGCCAGGCGCGTGTTCATGCCGGTGCAGCACATTGCGGGACGCGATCTGCGGATCGGCCAGAGCCTCCCCCATCGTACGCACGCGGGACGCGGGGACATGGCGCTGCTGCAGATATTCCTCCCACTCGGCGGCGGAGCGGGTCAGCATGATCTGGGCCAGCACCCGTTCCTCATTGTCATGGTCGGCGTCGCGCTCATCGTTGGTGCGCTTGATCATGTCGGGGCGTTCCAGCACCGTCCACAGACGCCGCTGCTGGCGCAGGTTGGATGCGCCGAGCATGACGATGCCGTCGGCGGTCTGGTAGGCCATGCTGGTGGCGTGGCCGGTGCGGTTGCCGGAGGGTTTGGGGTGCTTGCCGTTGCGCAGGTAGCCGGTGACGTGGCTGGCCATCAGGATCATGGCGACATCCAGCATCGCCATGTCGATGCGCTGGCCCTGCCCGGTCCGTTCCCGCTGGAACAGTGCGGCGGACAGGGCGTAGGCCCCCATGGTGCCGGTGGCATAATCGATGGCGGGGGCACCGATCTTGATCGGGTTGGCCTCCGGCGTGCCGGTCATGGCCATGATGCCGGAGGTTGACTGGATCACATGGTCATAGGCGGTGCGCTCCCGCTTCGGGCCGCCCTGACCGAAGGCGGAGAAGGACGCGTAGATCAGCTTCGGATTGATCCTGCGCAGGTCTTCGTAGCCCAGGCCCAACGCCTCAAACGCGCCGGGACGATAGTTTTCCACCAGCACGTCCGCAGTAGCGACCAGCCGTTTCAGGATTTCCCGCCCCTGCTCGGCTTTCAAGTCCAGGGTGATGGCCCGCTTGTTGGAACCCTGGGTGAGGAAGCCGGTGCCCATCAGGGCGTGATTTAGTTCGTTGTCGGTGCCTGAATCCCGGCTCTGGTCCGGGTCGTTCGGGTCCTCGACCTTGATCACGTCGGCACCCATCAGCGCCAGCTGATAGGCGGCAAAGGGGCCGGCGAGGACGTGCGTGATGTCGATGATGCGGATGCCTTCGAACGGGCGGGCCATCGCGGTTCCTCCTGCGTGTTTTGCCGACGGTGCAGCCGGCCCCCGAAAGCGTCAATCGCCGATGCGAATCACGATCTTGCCCAGGTGCTTCTGGCTTTCCAGGTGACGGTAGGCGTCGGCGGCCTGCTCGAACGGGAAGACGCGGTCGATGACCGGCTCCAACTTGTGCGTGGAAATGGCCCGGTTCATCGCTTCGAACATCTGCCGGCTGCCGACGTAAATGCCGCGCAGGATCAGGCCCTTGCGCATGGCCGTGACCGGGCTGATGTCGCCCCCGGTGGTCAGGACGCCAATCAAGCCAATTTCACCGCCTTGCCGGGCCGCGGCGATGGAGCGGCCCAGGGTGCCCGGCCCGCCAACCTCCACCACGCGGGCGACGCCGCCGCCGGTCAGCGCGACCACGCGGTCCTGCCATTCCGGCTCGGTGCGGTAGTTGATGCCGTGGGTGGCGCCGAGGCGCCGCATGGTGTCCAGCTTGGCGTCGGAGGATGACGTGGCGACGACGGTAAAGCCGGCGGCGACGGCGAATTGCAGCGCGAAGACGGACACGCCGCCGGTGCCCAGCACCAGCACGCTGTCGCCGGGCAGCATCGGCTGGCCGCCGAACAGGGCGTTCCAGGCGGTGACGGCGGCACAGGGCAGCGTCGCCGCCTGCTCAAACGACAGGTGGTCCGGGATGTGCACAAGGCCGGTGTGATCGAACAGTTTGTATTCCGCCAGAACCCCGTCGATGGCGCCGCCGAGGGAGCTGGGGGCGTCCTCCGGGCCGATGGGACCGCCGATCCAGCTTTGCATGAACGCAGCCGCGACGCGGTCACCGGGCTTTACCCGCGTCACGTCGGGGCCGACGGCGACGACCTCTCCCGCGCCGTCGGACAGCGGCACCAGGTCCGCCGCCGGCGCACCCCGCGCCGCCCGGCCTTGGACGATCATCAGGTCGCGGTAATTGAGCGACGCGGCGCGCATGCGCACCAGCACCTGGCCGCGTGCGGGGTGCGGCGTCTCGGCCTCGACCATCGTCAGGGAGTCGATGCCGCTGGCGTGGGGTATTTTATACAGGCGCATGGATCGTCCTTTCAGCTGCGGCGGATGACCGGGGAGGCGATACTCTCGATCATAACGTTGACCACCGCCGGCTTGCCGCTGGCGAGAGAACGCGCAATGGCGGCGGACAGGTCCTTGGCGTCGGTGACCAATTCGCCGTGGCCGCCCAGGGCTGTGGCGACAAGGTCGTAGCGCGTGGGATTAAGGTCGCAGCCATGCGCGCGGTTGGCGCCGTAGTCGCGGACCTGCAGGTTGTATTCGGCGTTCCAGCGGCAGTCGGTTCCGACGATGGCGACATAGGGCAGGTTCAGGCGTACGGCGGTTTCGACCTCCGACATATGGAAGCCGAAGGTGCCGTCGCCCATCACGGCAAAAACCGGCGCTTTCCGCTCCACCACGCGGGCGCCGGCGGCCATGGGCAGCGAGGCGCCGATGGAGCCGGCGACGCCGTTGATCATGCGGCGGCCGTTGCGCAGGATACTCTGGCCCCATTGCGCGAATTCGCCGCCGTCGCAGATCAGCACGCTGTCGGGATCGCGATCCAGGAAGGGTTGCAGCGTGTTGAACACCTGCGCCGGATGCAGCCGGCCCACGGTGCCGGATGTCAGGCTGGCCCATGCAGCGGGGCGGTCATCGAAGCAGGCGCGGGCATCGGCCAGCCAGGCTGGATCGGCGTTGAGGCGGCCACCGGCGCGGGCGAGCAGCGTTTCGGCGGCCGGGTATGTGTCGGCGATGCAGCCGAAGGCCAGGTCGGCGCCCTTGAAGCGGACCGCGCGGTCGAGAATCGCGCCATCAGGGTCGATGGCGATGAAGCGGCAATCCGGCGCGAACGGGGCGCCACCGAACTTCACCGTGAAGTCCATCGCCTTCCCCAGCAGCAGCACGCAATCCACGCGGCGGGCCACATCGGCATAGGCGCCCAGGGTGGCGTCATTGAAGCTGCGCGGGCCTTCGCTGATGCAGGTAGGGATCGACAGGGTGGTTTCGATGCGGTGCAGCAGGTCCCGGCCCCGGCGGGTGGCGAGGACAGGGGCACCGATCACCAGCGGGCGCTTCGCCGCGGCCAGCAGGGTGATGATGGCGTCGGCGGCGACGTCACCAAGGGGTGTCGGTGCGGCGGCGAAATCGGCTTCGGTGGGCCAGGATACCGCGTCGGCGGGCACGGTGGCGTCCAGGATGTCGGATGGCAGGCTGAGATGCACCGGGCCGGGGCGGCCCGAGGTGGCGATGCGAATGGCCTTGGCCACGTCCTGCCCGACGCGGGCGGTGTCGGTGGCCATCCAGGCGGCCTTGCTGACCGGCGCGGCCATGTCCACCTGCCGCAACTCCTGAAAGCCGCCGCGGCCGAGTTGATCGGTTTCGGTGTGACCCGAGATCAGCACCATCGGCGTTTCCTGCCCCAGGGCGGTAAACAGCGCGCCGACCGCGTTGGCATGGCCAGGGCCGCCGGTGACCCAGGCGATCCCGGGCCGTCCTGTCAGGCGTCCATACGCGTCGGCCATGTGCACGGCGGCGGCTTCATGCCGGACGTGCATCAGCGTCAGGTCGGTGCCCAGCGCCGCGTCGAACAAGGACATGATGTGGTTGCCGGACAGGGTAAAGATGTCGGTGTGGCCGGCTTGTTCGAGCGTGCGGGTGACGATGTCGGCGCCGCGCAGGGTGGCTGGCATTGGGAAAGTCCTCAGGCGCTGGGGGAGTTCTGTGTTTGGTCGTTGCGTATGGTCTTGGATGACGCGGCAGCTGCACGTGCCGTTGAACTCATTTCGGGGTCGTCCCGGATGGCCGGCGCCGGACCGGCAGCCATGGCCCGCCGGGTGGCGGGCCATAACAGGTGTGGATACGGGTCAGACTGGGTCCCAGTTGTAGACGTCGCGGGTGCGTTCCAGCGGGGTGAAATGGTTCTTCACCGCCGGCAGCCACATCTCGGCCAGCTTTTCCGGGCTCCAGCCATCCGGGCGGGCCATGATGCGGATCGGGCGCGGCTGGTTGTACAGATACACCTCATTGCCGCGGACGCCGAAGATCTGGCCGGAAATGCCGGCCGCGGCGTCGGTGCCGAGGAAGGCGATCAGCTGCGCGATGTGGTCCGGGCGGGTCTTGGCGGCGCGGGCCTGAAGCTGCTCCTCGGTCTGGCCGGGGACGGTTTCGATCATGCGGCTGAAGGCGTGCGGCCCGATGCAGTTGGAGCGGACGTTGTAGCGCTGCATGTCCATCGCGATGTTGCGCGACAGGCCGGCGATGCCCAGCTTGGCGGCGCCGTAGTTGACCTGCCCGACGCTGCCGATCAGGCCGGAGGTAGAGGTCATGTGGACATAGCAGCCGCTTTCCTGCTTGCGGAAATGCGGGATGGCGGCGCGGGAGACGTAGAAGGCGCCGTAGAGGTGAACCTTGATGACGGCGTCCCACTCCTCGATCGACATGTAGTGGAACATGCGGTCACGCAGGATGCCGGCGTTGTTCACCACCATGTCGATGCGGCCGAAATTGTCGATGGCATCCTGCACCATCTTCTGGGCGTCTTCCCAGCTGGCGACGCTGCCGCTGTTGGCGACGGCGCGTCCCTTGCCGTGCGCCTGCTCGATCTCCTGCACGACGCGCTGTGCCGGGCCGGCATCCTGGCCTTCGCCGGTGACTGTGGCGCCGATGTCGTTCACCACGACCATGCCGCCATTGGCCGCGATGGCCAGTGCCGTCGCCTTGCCAATGCCGTTCCCCGCGCCGGTGACAACGGCGACTTTCCCATCCAGCATTCCCATTGCATTTCCTCCTGTGGTCAAAAGCCTGGGCAGAATGCGACAAGGTGTGGGCCGTGTCATCATCCGGCCCCGGGAGGGGAGTGTCATGGAGCTTGGATTTCTGGGACTTGGCCAGATGGGATCGGCGATCGCCGAGCGGCTGCAGCAGGCTGGCGCGGTACTGCACGTTTACGATCCGAACCAAACGGCGATGGCGCCGTTCGTCGCCAATGGCGCGCAGCCGCATGAATCACCGACCGGGGTGTCGGACGCCGCGGCCATCGTGTTTGCCTGCCTGCCGAACGGTGCGGTGAGTGAATCCGTGGCGAAGGATGTGGCGCGTGGCCGGACGGTGCGGACGTATGTCGAGATGTCAACGATCGGCAGTTCGGCGCTGGAGCGGGTGCGCGACAGTGTCGAGGCCGCCGGCATCACGCTGGTGGACTGCCCGATCAGCGGCGGCCCGAAAGGCGCCCGCGCGGGCACGCTGACGGTGATCACCGCCGGGCCGCCCGACGCCCGCGCCACGATCCGTCCGTGGCTGGAACGCATCGGCAAGAACGTGTTCGAGGTCGGCGACAAGCCAGGCCAGGCGCAGTTGATGAAGCTGGTGAACAACCTGGTGAACGCCGCCAACATGGCGACGGCGTTCGAGGCGCTGGTGCTGGGTGCGAAAGGTGGGCTGGACCCCGAGCAGATGGTGAACGTGCTGAACGTGTCCACCGGGCGGAATAGCGCGACGCAGGACAAGATCCCCAAGGCGGTGCTGACCGGCAGCTTCGACTACGGCGCCAACCTGACGACGATGGTGAAGGACGTCGTGCTGGGCCTGAAGGAGGCCGAGGCGCTGGGCGTGCCGATGTGGGTGCACGAAACGGTCGGCCAGCTTTGGCGCTTCGGGGAGCAGCAGGGGCTGGGGCGCGACGATTTCACGTCGCTGATCAAGGTGCTGGAAGGCTGGACGGGCGTCGCGGTGCGCAGCCGGGGCGTCAACACGTGACGGAGGTGGACTGACCCGGCGGTGGCGATGCCGCTTCCGTCTGTTACGAAACGATGGGCGGGCTACTGTTCAGCGCATCCTTGTCGAAGCCGGCAATGCGCTTGTAGTTCGCGGCGGTGCCGGCCAGTTCCTCGGCGGTCAGCACATCCTCGATACGATCGTAACCACCGGGGGCGCGCTGTTCGACCAGCTGCATCACCTGCTCCGGCCCGTTGCCGCGGTTGGCCAGCACGATCCGGGCCGTTGCCGGGCGGCGTTCGTCCTCATACGCCAGCAAGGCCGCTTCGGTCGTGCCGTGGCGCCGCAACGCCCGCGTCAGGACGCGCGCATCCAGGATGCCCTGGGATGCACCGTTGGAGCCGATCGGATACATCGGATGCGCCGCGTCGCCCAACAGGGTCACGCGGCCGAAGCTCCACCGGTCCAGCGGATCGCGATCGACCATCGGAAACTCAAAGCACCCCTCGGCGTCGCGGATTACGGTGGGCACGTCCAGCCAGTCGAAGCGCCAGCCGGCGAAGGACGGCAGGAAATCGTCCAGGTTGCCGGGTCGGTTCCAATCCTCCCGCCGCCAGACATGGTCGGGACGGAACTTGCGTTCGGCAATCCAGTTGATCACCGCCTCCCCGCGGTCGAATGCGGGGCGGGAGATCGGGTAGGCGACGAATTTCTGAAACTCGTGCCCCGCCATGATCATGCTGCGCCCGGTCAGGAACGGCCGCCCGGTGGTGGTGCCGCGCCAGAGGATGGCCCCGTTCCAGATCGGTGGGCCTTCGTTGGGGTAGAATGTCTGCCGCACGGCGGAATGGATGCCATCGGCGCCAACCAGCAGGTCGCCCTCGGCGTCCGGCTGCCGCGCGCCGGTCTGGCGATTGGTGAAATGGGCGCGGATGCCGGTGGCGGTTTCCGCCCACCCGGCCAGATGATGGCTGGTCATGATGCTGTCGCCACCGAGGCGGTTGTTGACGGCCTCCAGCAGGATGCGGTGCAGTTCACCGCGATGGATCGAGAATTGCGGCCAGTTGTAACCGGCGGCCAGCCCGCGCGGCTCGGACCAGATGCGCTGGCCACGGGCGCTGTAATAGGCAAGTTCGGCGGTTTCGATGGCGGTGGCGGCCAGTTGCGGGCGCAGGCCGAGTTCCGTCAGTTCCCGCACCGCATGCGGCAGGATATTGATGCCGACGCCAAGCGGCTGCGGCCGCGCGACGGTTTCAAAGACGCGGCAGTCGATGCCGACCTGATGCAGGCTGAGGGCGAGCGTGAGTCCGGCGATGCCGCCGCCGGCAATAAGGATGGTCATGACCGCGGACGTTCCCTGGCTTGCGAAAGGACACCGAGATTAGAGCAAGCCTGGGACGCGCGCCTATAGCAAAGCGGCTTTGATCCGGCGGGGGAGTCGGGTCTTGCCGCTATCTTGCGTGAACGGCCAACCGGGTCGCGCGGTGAGCCGACCCGGCCATCACGGTTACGCGGCGGCCTTGGCGGCGCCGGCGGGTTCCCAGGACTTGAGAACCGGCAGCACTTCCTTGGCGAACAGTTTCAACCCACGCTCGGACACCTCGTACGGGGTGCCGCCGAAGCGGAAGGCGACGTTCAGCTCAAAATCACCGAGGAGTTTCCGGCGCATTTCCAGGCCGCGCAGGATTCTGTCGGGGGTACCCCAGCTCGCCGCCTGCATGAAGCCGTTGACCGCACCCTCCAGGCCGCCTTTGCGGGCGATCTCGGCCTTCTGCTGGTAGGCGTCGTAGCCCTTTACGGTCTTGAAGTGCTCGCCGAGGAATTCGTAATGATAGAAATTACTTTCGACGAACTTGCCCTGGTATTGGCGCGCCTCCTCCTCGGTTTCCGCCAGGTTAGTGCCGCAGATGCAGAATTCGGTCAGCATGACGTGCGGCGGTTCGGTGCCGTGGAATTTGCGGTGCAGGTCGCGCCCGTGCTCGATGACCGGCAGGCGCATGTCCCACGGCCGGTCGGCGAACATCACCATATGGGCGCCGAGTTTCGCGGCAGAAACGACCGAATCTTCGCTGGAGGCGACGGCATAGATGCGGCCATCGAAGGAATGCTGCGGGCGCGGGCGGATCTCGATCCGCGGCTGCTTGTAGTATTGACCGTCGCCTTCCATGAAGCCGGTTTTCAGCGCGTTGATGATCATTGGCGCGGCTTCATCGAAGCGCCCGCGTGACTCATCCATGCTGAGGCGGAAGGCCGCGAATTCCCGCCGAGCGAGGCCCCGGCCCATGCCGAAGCGGAACCGGCCCTTGCTCAGCAGGTCGAGCACGGATGCTTGTTCGGCGACACGCAAGGGATCGTGCCACGGCAGGATGACGGCGGCGGTTCCGACATCAATGTTCGGGCAGGCCGCGGTCAGGTAGCTCATGAGCTGAATGTTATCGGGAACGAACGAATAATCGGCGAAATGGTGTTCGGCCGACCAGAGACAGTCGAAGCCGAGGTCAGCGGCATGACGCGCGAGGCGGATTTCTTCGTCCCATACGCGGCCATCGGCGCAATTTTCCCAGCCATAGCTGGCGAAAACCATCATCGCACCCACGTCCATTGTCTCTCTCCCTTGTATGTTCTGCGTTAGCGGAAATGCTTTCACGGACCGGCATGGGGCGCAAGGGTCAGGCCTGCATCGCCGGGTCCAATCGTTGACAAGTCCGCGAACCCGGCGTGAGCTTCATCATCATGCCGCTGTTGACCGACTACACACGCTATGACGATGCGCTGCGCCAGTTTGAGCCGAGGCGCCTGTGGGACCTGCTGGATGGCGACCGCGACGCGCTGAACATCGCGCATGAGTGCATCGACCGCCACGCCGCCGAGCCGGCCCGGGTGGCTGTGTGGCTGGCCTTCGCCGACGGGCATGACGAGCAACTGACGTTCCAGACCATCGCCGAAAGGTCGGCGCAATTCGCGCATTGGCTGGCCGAACGGGGCGTCGGCAAGGGCGACCGGGTGGCGATCATGCTGGAGCCGTCGCTGGCGTTCTATGCCGCGCTGTTCGGCACGATGAAGCTGGGGGCGGTCGCCGTGCCGCTGTTCACGCTGTTCGGTCCGGATGGCGTGCGGCTGCGGATCGACGATTGCACGCCAGCCCTGCTGCTCACCACGGCGGAAAAGGCGGCGGATCTGGACGGTTCGGCCGGCGTGCCGCTGGTGGTGGCGGATGCGGGCCTGGACGCCGCGCTCGACCGCTTTCCGGCAACGTTCACGGTGCGGACGCGTGCCGACGACATGGCGATGTACCAATACACGTCCGGCACCACGCGCGATCTGCCCACCGCGGTGAAGCATACGCACCGGGCCATCGCCGTGGTGCTGGTGGCGGCGCTGTACGGCACGGGAATCAGGCCGGGGGACCGGTTCTTCTGCCCATCCTCCCCGGCATGGGGGCATGGGCTGTGGCACGGCACGCTGGCCCCGCTTGCGCTGGGTGTGCGGACCGGAACGTTCTCGGGCAAGTTCGATCCCGCGCGGCTGCTGCGGGCGCTGGCCGAGTCGGGCACGACCAACCTGTCGGCGGCGGCGACGCATTACCGCATGATGCGGACCAGCGGGGCCGCAGACCGGTTTCAGGTGAAACTTGACAAGATGTCCTTCACCGGGGAGCCGATCGATCCCGAGAGCCTCGCGTTCGCCGAAGCGGCGTTCGGGACGACGCTGTGCAGCATGTATGGCACCACCGAGGTCGGCGTGATCCTGGTGAATTATCCCGGAGCACCGGACTTCGTGGTGAAGCCGGGATCGCTAGGCAAGCCGGTGCCGGGCATGAAGGTAGAGGTTCAGGCGCCGGACGGGACACGCTGCGCGCCGGAACAGATCGGGGAGATCAAGGTCTGGCGCAGCGGCGCATGGTTCCCGACCAAGGATCGCGGATGGACCGACAGCGATGGGTATTTCTACCACGGCGGCCGGGCGGATGACGTGATCATCTCGGCAGGCTGGACGATCGGCGCAGTGGAGGTCGAGAACACGTTGCTGAAGCATCCGGCGGTGAAGGAAGCCGCGGTGATCGGCGTGCCAGACGCCACGCGCGGGCAGGTGGTGAAGGCGTTCATCGTGTCCGACCAGCCGGCCAGCGCCGCGCTGATCGCCGAAGTGCAGGCGTTCGTGCGGACGCATCTGAGCCAGCATGAATATCCGCGTATCGTTGCGATTGTGCCGGACCTGCCGAAGACGCCGGCCGGCAAGGTCAACCGCAAGGCGCTGCGCGACCGCGAAGCAACCACTCAGGCCTGAAGGTGAAGCCGCAATCATGACAGCGGATACGACTCGCTACTTCCCGAAGATCACCGATGAGGCGCTGGCGGCCTTGCGCGGGCGGATCGGCATCAGGATCGACGACACGCTGGAGCCGTGGTGCCACGAGGCGACGCGCGACAACATCCGGCACTATGCGCACGGGATCGGCGACGACAACCCGCTGTGGTGTGACCCCGATTACGCCGCCAACACGCGCTATGGCGGCATCATCGCACTGCCCAGCTTCCTGTTCGCGACCAGCCGCATCATTTCGGGCTACGTCGGCGGCTTGCCGGGCGTACATGCGATGTGGGCCGGTGCTGACTGGACCTGGCACAAGCCGGTGTTGCGCAACGATGCGATCTCCACCGAGGCCTGGCTGAAGGACCTGGTGGAGCATCAGACGCGCTTCGCCGGCCGCGCCATCCAGCAGATCTATCATGTGAACTTCTTCAACCAGCAGGGCGACCTGGTGGCCGAGGCGGACAGTTGGTGCTTCCGCACCGACCGCGATGACGCGCGTGAGAAGGGTACGAAATACACCGAGGTGCGCGCCAAGGGGACGCATCGCTACAGTGAGGAAGAGCTGGCGCGGATCTACCGGCATTACCATGATGAAACGATCCGCGGCGCCACGCCGCGGTATTGGGAGGATGTGCAGCCGGACGAAGCTCTGCCTGTCATGGTGAAGGGACCGATGACCGTGACCGGCTTCATCGCCTATGCGCAGGGCTGGGGCGGGTTGTACATCCGTGCCAACAAGCTGGCCTGGAAGCAGGTTCACGCGCATCCCGGGCTTGGCATTCCCAACCGGTTCGGCATCCCGGACTGCCCCGAGCGCGTGCACTGGGAGGAGGAATTCGCCCACATGGTCGGCGCGCCCGGGGCCTATGACTACGGCCCGGAACGCTGTTCCTGGCTGACGCATCACCTGACCAACTGGATGGGCGACGACGGATTTCTCCGCAGAGCGACATCGCAGATCAGGCGGCATAATCCCGAAGGCGACACGCTGTTCATCACCGGCAAAGTCGTCCGCAAATTCACCGATGCCGAGCGGCATCTGGTGGAAATCGCGCAGGAGGCGCGCAACCAGGATGACGAACTCTCCGCGGCCGGCACAGGAATCGTCGAACTGCCTTCCCGACAGGCCTGACAGCGCTGGGCACGTCCGCCGGCGCTTATTGCTTGCGGTGGGCGCCATGGCGCCGCTGGCGCGCCCTGCCCTGCTGCGCGCGCAAGATTCCTCCCGCCCCATTCGCATCGGGCTGCTAAGTGACGTGGCCGGCCCGTACCGCAATGTCGGCGGGCCGGGCGGCAAGGTGGCGGTAGAGCTGGCGGTGCAGGATTTCGGCGGCACGCTGCTGGGACAGCCCATCGCGGTCGAGCAGGCCGACATCCAGAACCATTGGCACCAACTGCAAATCACAGAGCCAGTCTGAGCAACTCCATTTGGATGAGCTTGCTGGAGCACAGCAATATTTTCTTTGAAGGCAGCAGGGAGGCAAAGTCAA
>DAICYU010000021.1:0-6420 GCA_027311485.1 Acetobacteraceae bacterium | reverse complement strand
GTCGTCGGGCCTGGCGGTGCAGGAGGTCTCACGCGAGAAGAAAACAATCTACCTGGGCAACGGCCCGTCCGCGGTCGAACAGACCGGAAAATTCTGTTCGCCGTATGCGTTCCATTTTTGGGCGAACACCTATTCGCTGGCCAAGGGCACCGGCACGGCGTTGACGCGCGCAGGCGGCACGAGCTGGTTTTTTGTTACGGCCGACTATCAGTTCGGCTACTCCCTGCAAGCCAACGCCGAACGTTTTATCAAGGAAGCCGGCGGGCGCGTGCTGGGCAGCGCAAAAGCGCCGCTGGGCACGACGGATTTTTCCTCGGCCCTGCTGCAGGCCCGCACCTCGGGCGCGAAGGTGGTGGCGTTCGCCAATGCCGGCGCGGACCTGCAGAACTGCATCAAGCAGGCGGCCGAATTTGGCATTGTGAAAGGTGGCCAGAGCCTGGCAACGCTGATGATTTTCGTCACGGATATCGTTGCGCTGGGCCAGGACGTTTGCGCCGGCCTGGTGCTGACGAACTCTTTCTACTGGGATTTGTCACCGAAAACGCGGGCGTGGACGGCGCGCTTCGCCGCCCGGATGGGGCAGCCGCCGACCATGACCCAGGCCGCCAACTATTCGGCGGCGCTCCATTGGATGCGGGCGGTGAAAGCGAGCGGAACGTTGGACGCGGATACCGTGGCGAAGCAGATGCACCGGATGCCGGTGAATGATTTCTACCATGACAATGTCGCGATGGGTTCGAACGGTCAGTTGCTCGATACAATGCATATCTGGCGAGTGAAGCCGAAGGCGCAGGCGAAGCACAAATGGGACTTCTACGATCGTGTTGCGTCGATTCCCGGTCATGAGGCGTTTCCGCCGCCCGCGGACAGTGGCTGCCCGTTGGTGACGCCGTAGCGGCGCTACCCGCGTCGATTGAGCGGACGGCCCCTATCAACGGGTCCGAACCTGCATAATATACTCGGCAGACCTACGGGAGACCCGATGATGACCGACGCCAAGCTCGCCCCCAATCTGCCGGAATGGATGGTGGAGCACACCAACCGCTATCTTTCCAGCGGCGGCACGGATGGGCACATGTACAGAATGACCCAACCCGGCCGGCCGGAGATGATGGTTCCGTCCCTGTTGCTGACGACAACAGGCCGCAAGTCGGGCGAGAAATACATCTTCCCGCTGTTCTACGGGTCAACCGGCAACAGCTATTTCGTCATCGCCTCAAAAGGCGGCGCACCCGAACATCCCGGCTGGTACCGCAACATCCTTGCCAACCCGGAGGTCGAAATCCAGGTCGGCACCTTGAAGACGCGGGCCCGTGCCAGGACCGTCAGCGGGGAGGAACGGGCCGCGTTGTGGGAGAAGTCGCTCGAATTCTGGCCGCCCTACGCCGATTACCAGCGCAAGACGGAGCGTGAAATCCCCGTGGTCGTGCTGGACCCCATCGGCTAACTCGTCCGCCGGGGGGGGACGGAGGTCATGCCGGCGCAGACGGCGACCGAGGCGTTTGACACCGCTTATCTGGTCATCAGCGGCGCCGCGACGGCAAGCCGCTGCCCCGCCCTCCTGCGCGATCTGCTCGGCCTTGGCTTCGTCCGCGTGCTGGCGGTGCCGACGCCGCATGCGTCACGGATTATCGCGTTCCGTGATCTGGCGGACATCCCGGCCGTGCAGGTGGTGGAAAGCTATTTCGATGCGGCCATCCGGCCGCAGCCGCCGCGCGGCGTTGTCCTGTTCGCGCCATGCAGCTTCAACTCGCTGAACAAGCTCGCCGCGGGCATCGCCGACAACCTGGCCCTGTCAATCGTCGCCGAGGCGATCGGACGCCACACGCCGGTCATCGTGGCGCCGTCGCTGAACCAGCCGCTGCTCGCGCATCCGGCGGCACAGGCGTCGCTGCGGACCCTGGCCGCCTGGGGCGTTGCCATCGTGCCGCCGGTGGACGACGGCCGGGGTCCGCGGCTCGCACCGGCCGATCAGCTTATGGACGCGGTGCGGCGCCATGTAAGCGGTGCCATGTAAGCGGCGGACAAACGCCAGCCGGCGCAGGCTGGTCGTTCGCACTCGGCCGCCGTTCAGGCGTGGATCATCGGGCAACCATCCTCGGCCATGGGCCGGAAGGCACGGTCGGCGGGGATCGTATCCTTCAGCCGCAGCAGATCCCAGGTTTCCTTCGATTCCGACGGCTGCTTGACCTCGAACAAATACATGTTGTGGATCACGCGCCCATCGGGGCGAATCGTGCTCGTGCCGAAGATCACATCCTCAACCGGGATCGCGCGCATCTGCGCAATCACGGCGCGTCCGCTGGCCTTTGCCTTCTCCGGCCCCATCACCGCCACCGCCTTCAGGTAGTGGGTGATGGCGGAATAAAGCCCCGCCTGCGCCGAATTCGGCATGGATCGTTGCGGCATACGCGCCTGGTAGCGGCGGGCGAAGCCGTGGGTGCCGTCGTTCAGATTCCAGTAATACGGCTCCGCCAGCAGCACGCCGTGCGCGGACTTGAGGCCGATGCTAAGGATGTCATCGATCAGCAGCCCGACGCCGACGACCTTCTGGCCGCCCTGCATGATGCCGAATTCCGCCGCCTGCTTGACGCAGTTCACCGCATCGACGCCACCATTGGCCAGCCCGATCACTTTCGCGCCGCTCGCCTTGCCCGACAGCAGGAAGGCCGAGAAGTCCGTTGTGCCCGGAAACGGATAACGCGCCGAACCCAGGACCTTGCCGCCGGCCCTGGTCACGAAGGACGCCGCGTCGTGCTCCAGTTGCTGGCCATAGGCATAGTCCGCGGTGATGAAATACCAGGTATTGGCGCCCGCCTTCACCGTGCTTTCCACGATCGCGTGCGGGATACCCCATGTGTCGTAGGCCCAGTGCAAATGGTTCGGACCGCAGCGGGCACCGGTCAGGATCGAGGAGGCAGCGCCGGTAAAGATCGCAAGCTTGTCCTTCGCTTTCGCCATCTCCCCCACCGCAATCGCGGCCGAGGACAGCGGCAGGTCCGTCAACAGGTCTACGCCCTGGTTGTCGAACCAATCGCCGGCAATCGACAGCGCCACGTCAGGCTTCAGCAACATGTCGGCCGAGACAAGCTCCACCTTGATCTCGGGATGCACCTTGGCGAAATCCTCGATCGCCATCCGTGCGGCCAGGACGGAACCCGCGCCGGTCAGTGCCGCGTATGTGCCGCTCATGTCGGTCAGGACGCCGATGCGGATGGGCTGGCCTGCGGCCCTGGCACGACGTGGCAAGGCAAGGCCGGCTCCGGCGACAAGACCTCCGCCGATAGCGCCCCGGCGGCTGATGGACTGATTCATATTTCCCTCCCCGAGACATGTGGCATCCGATTGACCCGGATGTCCGACTGCTCAGGCGTAACTCTGTCCGGTATCGACTCCCCTGGCAATCGCCGCGGGTGCTGTGAACGGATGTTGTCGCGCTGTCAGGCGGCGCGGTTCCAGCCCCACCAGGCGCACAGCGCATCGCCCATGATCAGGCGCTTGTCCGCCTCACTGAGCCACGGCAATTCCTCGGTGAACATGGTGACGCACTGACGCCAGGTGCACGGCATCTTGGTGATGTCGGTGCCCCAGAACATGCGGTGCGGGCCGAAAGCATCGTAGATCTGTCGTATATACGGATGCATTGCCGGAAATGGATAGGCCTGGCTGGAATAGCCGGGCGCGCCGGTCGCCTTGACCGCCACGTTGGGGAACTTCGCCAGCGCCAGAAGCTGCGGCATGTGGGTCATTGCCGCCGCGTCCTTCAGGGTGGTCAATCCGCCGCGTCCGCCCAGGTGATCGATCGTCAACCGCAGCCCAGGATGGCGTTCAGCGATCCCGGCGATATCCTGCAACGAATCGGTCGCCAGCATGGCAATCGGCACGTCTGCCTTCTCGGCTTCCGTCCACAGCCACGCGATCGTGCCGTCGGCGAGCCATTGCCGCGCGGGCTCATGCAGAAACGTATAGCGCAGGCCAAGCATGCCCGGTTGGTCGCGCCAATGCGCGATCTTCGACCGGGAGTCCGGCTGATCGAGCGGCAACGACCCCATGATGGCAAACCGGCCCGGGTAATCGCGAACCGCCTTGAAGGCCATGTCGGTCGAATTCGGGTCCCAGCCGGGCGGATGGATCACGGCGGCATCGACCCCGCCTTCGTCCATCAGTGCGATGGCTTCGGCCGGGGTGAAGGCCGTCACCTGCCGATGCGAAAGATTGCTGGGTAAGCCGGTTCCCCATGTATGGATCTGGGCGTCGATGATCTGCATGACGTTCTCTCCGCTGTATCGTCCGGCCCGGTGTGCGGCGACCATCGCCCCGGCCATATGGTTTCATATTTTACCTTATTGGCAACGCCGGCGATCAGGTTGGCGCCATCGCAAAAACGTAGGGCTCCAGCGACTCCTGGGCGGCTCGGCGAAGCTCATGCCATTTGGCCGGACCGCCGTAATAGGCGAGGCTGCCGGGTTCGGCGGCACCGTCGCCGTTGTAGTACGACAGGCAGTCGCGCAACGGCCGCGTCCTTATATCCGCCTCCCGGCAGTGCTCGGCATAGGCATCCTCCGGCTCCTTGCGGATATCGACGATGCCCACGCCACGGTCCCGCAACGTCTTCAGCATCCACACGACGTAGTCGGTGTGGCCTTCGATTCCGCGGGTGAAGTTGAACTGTCCGCCGCCGCCCTGCGGCCCCGACATGATGAACAAGTTGGGAAAGCCGTGACTGTGCAAGCCCAGAAACGTCCGGACGCCCTCGGACCGCCACTTCTCCCGCAGGGTTTGTCCGTTACGGCCTGTCACCATGTTGAACGTCGACGTCGCCATCCATTGAAATCCGGTCGCGTAGATCAGGACATCCAGCGGATAGTCCACGCCGTCATGCACCACGCCGGTTGCGTTGATCCTTTGGACGCCAAGCGGCGCCGTATCGACCAGCTTCACATGCGGCAGGTTGAACGTCGGCAGGTATTCGTCGTGGAAGGTGGGGCGCTTGCAGCCATACGGATAATACGGTTTCAACGCCGCCGCGGTTTTCGGGTCCTTGACGACCGCATCCACCCGGGCGCGGATTTGTTCCATGATCCGGAAGTTGGTGTTGAGCTGTTTCTGCACCAGTTCTTCCTGCGACAGCTCCCGGTCGTATTGCCGGCGTGGCCTGAAGTCGCTGATCTTGCCAGACAGGAAGTCGTCATTTCCTTGAAGCGCGGTTCGACCGGACGAAATCGTGGCGAGCCGCTCCCGTCGGGCGCGGGCCCAGCCGGGCTCCTTGGACCAGGTTTCGATCTCCGCCTGTGTCGTTTCGCGCTGGTCACGGACATCGATCGTCGAAGGCGTGCGTTGAAAGACAAACAGTTCCCGGGCGATCCTGGCGAGTTCCGGGATCACCTGCACGGCGGTGGCGCCGGTGCCGATGATGCCGATGCGCTTGTCCGTCAGGTCGACCGTGTAGTCCCAGCGCGACGTATGGAATGACTTGCCGGTGAACGTCTCCATGCCTTCGATCCGGGCGAGCTTGGGTGTTGTCAGAATGCCGTTTGCCAGCACGACGTAGCGGGCGCTCATGCAGTCGCCGCGGTCGGTGCGGACGGTCCAGCGGCCGGTTTCCTCGTTCCAGTCCGTTCGCTCGACCGTGGTGTGGAACAGGCAACGATCGTAGAAGCCGAACCGCGTCGCCATGCTTTGGCAGTATTCGAGGATTTCGAACCCCGAGGCGAACTTCATCGTCGGGAAGTAGCCCATTTCCTCCAGCAGAGGCAGGTAGCTATAGGCTTCGACGTCGCAGGCGATACCTGGATAGCGGTTCCAGTACCAGGTGCCGCCGACATCGCCGCCCTTTTCACAGAACCTTACGTCGTGGAATCCGGCTTCGCGCAATTTGTACCACAGCAGCAGCGCGGCGAAGCCGGCGCCGACGACCAGGATTTCGCAGCTGTCGGTCAGGCTCTCCCGCTCGACCGGGGGCGCCGAGTAGACATCCTGCAGGTATTTGGCGAATTTGCCTTCCATGGCGATGTAGTCGGCCGCGCCCTGTGTAAGCGCCGGAGACAAAATCCCTCACTGAAGTGGCCGGGTCGTCCGGTTGCGCCGGAGTAAAAATCCGGCGTTGGGACGCTCTTTGCGATGAGTGCAAAGGGCTGGGGATGCGAGGCGTGGAGCTATATGGTCGGGTCCGTTATGCGGTTCGGGTTGAGGGGATCAGTGGACGCGAGGCGGCGCGTCGCTTTGGGATTGACCCTCGGACGGTGGCGAAGATGTTGTCGTTTTCGGTGCCGCCGGGATATCGGCGCAGCCGGCCGCCGGTGCGTCCGAAGCTGGACCGGTTTGTTGGGCTCATCGATCAGATCCTGGCGGCGGATAAAGATCAGCCGGCCAAGCAGCGGCACACGTCGAAGCGGATTTATGAGCGTTTGCGGGACGAGC
>DAICYU010000219.1 GCA_027311485.1 Acetobacteraceae bacterium | reverse complement strand
ACCAACCGGCGCTGCCGCCGCAGCAGCAGCCGCCAGGCCGACGGGCGGTCATTGACCGAGTTGCGCGGGCCCTGCTTCACGCGCGGCATGCGGCATTCTCCACCATCCAGGCGCACAGCTGTTGGAACGAGATGCCGCGATGCGCGGCCTGTTCGGGTAACAGGGAGGTCGGCGTCATGCCCGGCTGCGTGTTGATTTCAAGCAGTACTAAGCGGCCGGGTTCGCCCGCGGTATCGTCGTAACGGAAATCACACCGCGTGGCACCACGGCAGCCCAGCGTGCGATGCGCGGCGACCGCAACGGCCATCGCCTCGGCATGGGCATCAGGGTGCACCGCGGCCGGAATGATGTGGCGGGACCCGCCGTCAGCGTATTTCGACTCGTAATCATAGAACGAGCCGGCCACGGCGCGGATTTCCGTCACGGCAAGGGCGCGGTCCTCCAGCACGCCAACGGTTAGCTCGCGGCCTGGGATGTATTCTTCAACCATCACCGTCGGGCCAAATGTCCAGGCGCGGGCGATGTTGGACCGGCGGTTGTCACCACCCCGGATGAGCGAAACGCCGACTGAGGAGCCTTCGTTCAGCGGCTTGATCACATACGGCAGCGGCAGCGGGTCTGCGGCGGCCAGTTCACCCACCGAAACGGTCCGGCCGCGCGCAACCGGCAGACCGGCAGCGGCGAACAGCGCCTTGGCTGCCTGCTTGTCCATTGCCAGAGACGAGGCCCGCACGCCGGAATGGGTGTAGGGGATTTCCAGCCAGTCCAATACGCCCTGGATCGCGCCATCCTCCCCGAAGCGGCCGTGCAATGCATTGAACACCGCATCCGGCTTCGGGTTCAGTGCGGCAATGACGGCGCCGAGGTCGGGGCCGACATCGACCGGATCGACGGTGAACCCACACTCGCGCAGGGCAGCGACCACCTGCACGCCGCTGGACATGCTGACCTCGCGTTCGGCCGAGATCCCGCCATACAGGACAACGACCCGCGTCATGCCACGGCCTCCGGCTGGCCGGCTGGCAGACCGATGCGGCGGATTTCCCAGTCCAGCGTCACCCCGGTGGCGGCCAGCACGCGGCGACGGACCTCCTCACCCAGACCTTCGATATCGGCGGCGGTGGCGGTTCCGGTGTTGATCAGGAAATTACAGTGCTTCTCAGAAACCATCGCGCCGCCGCGGCGCAGGCCACGGCAGCCGGCGGCATCGATCAGTTCCCACACCTTCATCGCCGGCGGGTTGCGGAACGTCGAGCCGCCGGTACGGGCACGCACCGGCTGGGAAGCCTCGCGGGAGGCCTTGATGTCGGCCATCCGTGCCGCGATCAGATCCTGCGCGCCGGGCTGTGCCCGCAATTCGACCCGCGTGACCACCGCGCCGGCGGGCAAAGTGGCATGCCGATAGGCGAACGCCAGTTGCTGCGGCGTCAACCGGCGCAACTCGCCGCTACGGGTTATGATCTCGGCCCAGACCAGAACGCCGGCGATCTCGCCGCCATAGGCGCCCGCATTCATCGCCACCGCGCCGCCGATCGACCCGGGAATGCCGGACAGGAACTCCAGCCCGGTCAGTCCGGCTGCGGCCGCATGCTCCGCGACCGTCACGTCCAGCGCTGCCGCCCCGGCAATGATGCCGTCCGGCCTGACCTCGATTCCCGAGAAGCCGCGTGCGAGGCGGATGGTCACACCGCGCAGGCCGCCATCGCGCACGATCAGGTTGGAGCAGGCGCCGATCACCTGCACCGGAACATCGTGGGGCAGACCGCGCAGCAGCGCGGCGAGATCGTCCGCGTCAGCCGGACGCACCAGGACTTCGGCCGGCCCGCCGGCGCGGAACCAGGTGACCGGCGCCAGCGGTGCATTCGTCTGCACCCGCCCGCGAACCGCGGGCAGGATCTCGATCAGACCCGGCAGGCGTTCGGCTGCGATCATCGCTCCGCCGCTCCTCGACCACGGCGGGAGCCGGCGGCTTGCAAGGTCGACAACTCAGCTGGCAGGGCGGCGGCCCATTGGGTGATCGAACCCGCGCCAAGGCAGACGACAAAGTCGCCGGAACGGGCAATGGCATGCACCATTTCGGCCAGGTGCGCCGGCGTGGGCAGCGCGACGACGCTGCGGTGGCCGCGCGCGCGCAACCCCTCGACCAACGCGTCGCGGTTGACGCCCGGGATCGGCTGTTCCCCCGCCGAATAGACGTCGGCGACGATCACCGTGCCGGCATCGTTCATGCAGGTGCAGAAATCATTGAAGAGCGATTCGAGCCGCGTGTAGCGGTGCGGCTGCACCACCGCGACGACATCGCGCGCGCCGGCCTGGCGTGCCGCCTTCAGCACGGCGGCGATTTCCACCGGATGATGGCCGTAATCGTCGATCACCGTGATTCCGCCTGCCTCACCAGTCTTGGTGAAGCGGCGCTTGACGCCCTTGAAGCCCAGGAAGGCATCGCGCAGCGTGGCGTCGTCGATTTCCATTTCGATGCCCACGGCGATGGCCGCCAGCGCGTTCTGCACGTTGTGCGCGCCCAGCATCGGCAAGCGGAACGGCCCCATCCGGCGGGAGCGGTTGCGCGTGCGGTCAGTGACCACGACCTCGAACGTCGAGCCCATCTTGTCGGGGGAAACCCGGTCGGCCCGCACATCCGCCTGGGGAGAAAACCCGTAGGTGATGATGCGGTGATCCGACATGCGCGGGATCATCTGCTGCACTTCGGGGTGGTCGATGCACAGTACGGCGAACCCGTAGAACGGAATGTTGGCAACGAACTGGTCGTAGCCCGCGATCATCGCCTCGGGCGTGCCCCAGTGATCCAGATGCTCGGGGTCGATGTTGGTGACCACGGCGATCACCGCCGGCAGGCGCAGGAAGGATCCGTCGCTTTCGTCGGCCTCGACCACCATCCAGTCGCCGGCACCCATGCGGGTGTTGGTACCATAGGCGTTGATGATGCCGCCGTTGATCACCGTCGGGTCCAGGTGGGCGGCTTCAAGCACCGCCGCGATCAGGCTGGTGGTGGTGGTCTTGCCGTGTGTGCCGCCCACCGCGACCGACCATTTCAACCGCATCAGTTCGGCCAGCATCTCGGCTCGCCGCACCACCGGGATCAGCCGAGCGCGCGCAGCGGCGACTTCCGGGTTGTCGCGCTTGACGGCGGTGGACACGACGACGACCTGCGCGTTGCCCAGATTGGCGGCGTCATGACCGATCATGACGGGAATCCCGGCCTCACGCAGGCGGAGCACATTGGCCGAGTCGGCGATATCGCTGCCCTGCACCGCATAGCCGAGGGTGTGCAACACCTCGGCTATGCCGGACATGCCGATGCCGCCGATGCCGACGAAGTGGATGGTGCCGATGGACAGCGGCAGGGCTCTCATGCGTGGTCTCCCGGCCGCTGGGCACTTTGTGGCAGGCGTGTTTCAACCAGAGTGGCAAGGCGTGCGGCGGCATCGGCGCGGGCCTGCCCGCGGGCGGCGATGGCGGCGGCGTCCAGCGCGCCGGGTTCAGACAGGATCGTCGTCAGCCGTTCGGCCAGCGCCGTCGCGGTGAAGGCGGGCTGCGGCATTAGCCACGCGCCCCCGGCCGCGGCGAGCGCCCGGGCGTTGGCAGTCTGATGGTCGTCAATGGCGCCCGGCAGCGGCACCAGCACCGCCGGACGACCGGCAACCGCAAGTTCGGCCACGGTGGACGCCCCGGCGCGCGCAATGACCACGTGCGCCGCGCGGAGCCGATCCGCCACGTCCGGGAAGAACGGCGCCAAGTCCGCCGTGATGCCTGCGGCTGCGTAGGCGGCGCGGACCCGGTCCAGGTCCTCCCGACGCGCCTGCTGCACCACGCGGACGCGGTGGCGCAGCGCGTCCGGCAGGAACCGCAGAGCATCCGGCACAACGTCGCTGAACACACGGGCACCGAGGGAACCGCCCAGAACCAGCACCTCGATCCGGTCGGTCGGGGCGGCATACGCAACCTCGGCCAGCGCGGCGATCGCCGGACGGACCGGATTACCGGTGACCTCGGTAGGCAGCATCGGCCGGTTTTCGGTCGCCGCAAAGCTCAGTGCCAGCGTGTCCGCCCATCGTGCCAGGAACCGGTTGGCTCGGCCGAGCACGGCGTTCTGCTCATGCAGGATCACCGCCGGACGACGTGTCAACAGGCGTGCGGCCAGGACGGGCGCAACGGTCGGATAGCCACCGAAGCCGACGATGCATCCGACGTTCAGCCCGGCCAGGATGCCACGCGCCTGCGCTACACCCGCGCCCAGGGAAACGATGGCCTTGGCGCCGCGCCAAACGCCGCGACCGGCTATTCCGGCACCTCGCAGCACATATTGCTCCCGCCCGGCGAACACGGCGCTGGACAACCCGCCCGAGCGCGCATCGGTCATCAGGACGATCCGGTGCCCCCGCGCGATCAGTTCTGCGGCCAGAGCCTCGGCCGGGAAGAAATGCCCCCCGGTCCCGACGGCGGCGATGACGATGGCTTGCACGGCCGGGCCCCTCATAGCGGTTCATCCCGGCCGCGCCGGCGGGTCAGCGCCAGCAGCATGCCCATGCCAAGCGCGATCGCCATGGCCGACGATCCGCCGTAGGAGATGAACGGCAGCGTCATGCCCTTGGTGGGGATCAGCCGCAGGGTGGACGCCATGTTGACGAAGGCCTGCAGGCCGAAGCCGGTGATCAGACCGGTGCAGGACAGCACGATGAACATGTCCTGCTCCCGCAGCAGCCGCAGCAGGCCGCGCAGCACGATGAAGGCGAACACGGCGATGATGATCACGCACAGGATCATGCCGAACTCCTCGCCAGCGACGGCGAAGACGAAGTCGGCGTGGGCGTCCGGCAACACGTCCTTGACGTGTCCCTCCCCCGGGCCGCGGCCCAGCAGGCCACCGTTGCCGAAGGCTTCCAGGGCGGTGGTGACCTGATAGTTGTCCCCCGTGCCGTCCCAGAAACGGGTTACGCGGCTGCGCACGTGCGGGAACAGCGTGTAGGCCATCACCGCGCCGCCACCGAGACAGCCCAGTGCGATGCCGACCAGGAACAGCGGCATGCCGTTGACGTAGAGCTGCGCCAGGAACACGACGGTGACAACGGCGAGCATGCCGATGTCGGGCTGCGACTTCAGCAGCATCAGGATCATGCCGAACACGACGAAAGCGAGGATCGTGCCGGGGAAGCGCGGGGATTTCTTGCCTTCACTCAGCAGCCAGGCGGCGACGACGGCGAAGCAGGGCTTGAGGAACTCGCTGGGCTGCACCGACATGCCCGGCAGCGAAATCCAGCGCCGAGCGCCCTTGATCTCGACGCCGATGAACATCGTTGCCGCGGTCATGGCCAGCGCGATCAGGCAGCCGATGATCGCCAGCCGACGAATATCACGCGGGGACAGCAGCGAGACGCCGATCACGATCAGGCCGGCAACCGCGAGGAACGCGACCTGCTTGAGGATGAACATGTCCCGCGACGTGCCGATGCGTTCCGCCACCGCCGGGCTGGCCGCCAGCATCATGATGTAGCCGAAGCCGATCAGCATGCCGATGGCGCCCAGGGTCCAGCGGTCCACACTCCACCACCAGCGGCCCAGTAGCGAGTTGTCGGTGCGAGAGAAGCCGGACATCAGGCGTTCCCCTCCAGCGCCCGGGCGAGGTCGGCGAAACGCTCGCCGCGCTGGTCGTAACCGGTGAACTGGTCCCAGCTCGCGCAGGCGGGCGACAGCAGCACGACCGGCGCGTCGGTTGCCTTGGCGGCGGCAAAGGCTGCGGGCACCGCGCTCTCCAGCGTCCCGACAATTTCGAACGGCACCTTGTGGTGGCTCAATGTCGCGGCGAATTGCGGCGCGTCGCGGCCGATCAGCAGGGCCTTAGCGATGCGTGGAAATAACGGTGCCAGAGGCTCGATGCCGCCTTCCTTGGCCATGCCGCCGGCAATCCAGATCAGCCGGTCGTAGCAGACTAGTGCCCGTTCGGCCGCATCGGCATTCGTCGCCTTGCTGTCATTGATGAAGGCGACGCCGCCAATGGTGACGATGCGCTGTTGACGATGCGGCAGGCCGGGATAGGTTCGCAGCGCGTCGGCGATGACCGCATCGGGCACGCCGAAAAACCGGGCCATCGCCGTCGCGGCCGCAGCATTCTGGGCGTTGTGTGCACCCGGCAGTGCCAGGCCATCGGCCAGCGGAGCCTGGGTGCCGGAAACCCGCACGACGCCCGGCAGTTCATCCGCCATCGTGCGGGACAGCGAATCGTCCACACCGATCACCGCCAGGTCGCCGGGCTGCTGGCGGTCGAAAATCGCGCGCTTTGCCTCGACATAGCCGGCCATGTCGCCATGTCGATCAATATGGTCAGCGCTTAGGTTGAGCATCGCAGCGGCATTAAAACGTATGGTTGCGATTCGCTCCAACATGTACGACGACATTTCCAGCACGTACACCCCATTATCGGGCAGCAACGGCAGCGAGAGCGCCGCAGGGCCGAGGTTGGCGCCCGCCGCCACCGGCAGGCCGGCGCGCTGGAGGATGTGGGCCAGCAGCGCGGTGGTCGTGGACTTGCCGTTCGTGCCGGTAATCCCGGCGAATCGCGCCTGCGACCCGGAAGCCCTGACGGCCTGGAACAGCAATTCCACATCGCACAAAACCTTCACCCCCGCAGCAACGGCCCGCTCGGCCACGGCATGCGGCTTCGGCAATCGGTGCGGAATGCCGGGTGAAAGGACCAGCGCGTCGAAGTCGAACACGGCCTGCGCCGCCGGATCGCGGATATCAACGCCGGCGGGCAGCCCCGCCGCGGCGACGCGGGCCTCGGGCTTGTCGTCCCAGGCGACGACCTCGGCCCCCATGGCCGCCAGCGCATGGGCGGCGGGCAGACCGTTCTTGCCCAGGCCGACCACGGCGAAACGCTTGCCGCGAAACAAGGTGGGGGCAAAACCGCTCATCGGATTTTCAAGGTCGCCAGACCGACCAGCGCAAGGATCATGGAGATGATCCAAAAACGAATCACAATGGTCGGC
>DAICYU010000218.1 GCA_027311485.1 Acetobacteraceae bacterium | reverse complement strand
TCGGTTCCGGTGCAGACCGCACCGATCACCCGCCCGGACGGGTCGAACAGCGGGACCGCGCTGCAGATCAGGTCGCGCATCCTGCCATCGGCCATGCGCACTTGCACCAGGTCGTTCCACACGCTTTCGCCCCGGACGGCGCGTTGCAGCGGCAGGTCCCGCGGGTCCGCTTCGGCGCCGCCACGGAAGGATCGGTGGGCCGGTCGCATTCCCCCAGCCGGGGTCTCCGATGCATTCGCGCCGGGCGCGAGCCGGAGCAGTTCCGCGGCGACGCGATTGCCGTCCGCGTATTGCGCCTGGTCATCATGGGTAAACCAGACGGCGACCGGGACCGCCTCCAGCACCGCGCGTAACTCCGCATTCCGGCGTTGGACCTCCTCCTCCAACTGTCGTTCCTGTGTCCGGTCGCGAAAGATCGCCAGCAAGCCGCGCTCGGGCCCGTCCGCCAGGGGAAGTGTCACGCCGCTGGCGAAGAAGCGCGTGCCATCCTTGCGGATGTGCCACCGTTCATTGCCGGCCCGGCCTTGCTGCAGCGCCTGTTCGAGTTCCCGCTGCGGCACGCGGCTGGCGCGGTCCTCCGGGGTGAAGAAAATATCCGTCGGCTGTCCCAGAACCTCCTCGGCCGCATATCCAAGCAGGCGTTCGGCACCTGCGTTCCAACTGGTGATGCGCCCCTGGGGATCGGTCGTGATAATCGCGTACTCGCGGGCGCTGTCGATGATCAGCCGCAGCCGCTCCTCCCGTTCGCGCAGGGTGGCGTCCGCGCTATGCCGCTCAATGGCGATGGCGATGAGCTTCGTGGCGATATCCGTCAGTTCGGGATCAGCCGCTACGGGACTGGCCGTCAGCGGGTCGGCTGGTTCAAGGAACAGCAGCTCCAGCAACCCGACCACGGCTCCGCGCCCGGCCAGGACGGGCGTGGACAGGATGGCGCGGATCCCATGCCGCCGCATCAGGTGGCGCCATTCATCCGGGAAGCCGGTCTCCGCCCCGGTATTGCCGACCGCCACCGCCCGGCCGGTCCGCGCCGCCAGCCCACACGGCCCGACGACGGAAGCGGTGAGCGGGCTGCCCGTGAGCGTCTGGCAATAGGCCGCAGCAAGCCCGGCAGCCCGGACGCTGGCGATGCGCGTGCCGTCATCGCTCAGCGTCATGATGGCGCACTGCGCACCCGGCTGTTCCTGCTCGACGAAGCGGATGATCTCCTGAAGGATTTCGTCGAGTGGCGCGGCGGTGGCGATGCGTTCCAGGATGCCTTTCTGCGCCAGCACCTTGCGGTCGGCCCGCCAGCGTTGGCGCGCCAGCCTGATGTTGCCCTCGACCCGCGCCACCAGTTCGCGGGCGTTGAATGGCTTGACCAGATAATCATCCGCCCCGGCCTGGAGTCCCTCGATACGGGCGTCATCCCCGGCCCGCGCCGACAGCAGCACAACCGGCAGGTGTGCGGTGCGGGGATCGCCGCGCAGCGCCGACAGCAGCGCGAAACCGTCCAGGCGCGGCATCATGACATCGGTCAGCACCAGGTCTGGCGCCCGCCGCAAGGCCGCGTCCAGCGCCGATTGCCCGTCCGCCACGGCCTGCACCGAGAAGCCGGCGTTCGCCAGCAGCCTTTCGATGTAACCGCGCATGTCGGCGTTGTCGTCAGCCACCAGGACATGGCCGGCATTGACCGACCGGGATGAAGCTGCCTGGAACCCGGGATGTCGGGAAGCTGGCGCCGCATCGGCTTGTTCCGAATTCGTTACGGGTTCAAGCGGCAACCATCGCTCCGCTTCAGACAGGAACATGGCCGACCGGCGACCGGAGCGGGATGTCCGCGTGTCCTCGACCACCCGGCTCCCAGGGGGGTGCTCAGGGGGGTGCTCAGGGGGGTGCCCAGGGGTGTGCCTAGGGGGGTGCGCGGCGGCAAGATGGCCGGCGGGACGATACGCCGGGCCAACTTGTACGGGGCCAAGCTGGTCGGCGCCCAACCGGGCGGTGGCCAGATGGTCCGATCCCAGCGGAATGGAAACAACGAATGAGCTTCCCTCACCGGGCACGCTGGCCACCCGTATCGTGCCGCCATGGAGCTGAACGAGTTCACGCACCATGGCGAGGCCGATCCCGGACCCCTCGATCGAGCGGCCACGTGTCTCCTCCACGCGGTAGAATCGCTCGAACAGTCGTGGCAGCGCCTCCGCCGGAATGCCGATCCCGGTATCCGCCACCGTGACCTCCGCGGCGCACCCATCCGCCGATAGCCCCGTCATCACCCTGATCTCACCCGCCAGCGTGAACTTGAACGCGTTGGAGAGCAGGTTGAACACCACCTTCTCCCACATGTCCCGATCAAGATAGACGGGCGAGGGCAACGGTTCGCAGGCGATAGTCAGGCGCAGCCCGGCCCGTTCCGTCAGCGACTCGTAGCTGGATGCCAGTTCGGCGGTCATTTGCGCGATGTCGGTGGGGACGTAAGCGGCGTCCATGCGGCCGGCTTCGATACGCGAGAAGTCCAGCATGCTATCAACCAGCTTCTGCAACCGCAGCGTGCTGCGATGTGCCCGGTCCAGCGTCTCCCGTATGTCCGCAGCCAGGTCCGCTTCCGGTTTGGCCAGGATTTCCTCAATAGGGCCTAGCATCAGTGTCAGCGGGGTGCGGAACTCATGGCTGACATTGGAGAAGAAAACCGTCTTGGCGCGATCCAGCTCGGCCAGCGCTTCGGCCCGGCGACGCTCCTCCTCATAGGCCCGCGCCTTGGCGAGGCCGGAGGCGATCTGCCCGGCGGCGAGTTCGGCGAAATCCCGCAGTTCTTCCAGCGGGCGATGGAAGCTCAGGCCGACAACAAGAGCACCGAGTCGCCGTCCGGTGCCGGCGTCGAGCGGCAGGATAAGGGCGCGTTCGGGAAAAAGCGCCCACGCACCGTCCGCCAGAGCGGCAAACCGCGTCCGTAGATTGTTCAGGATGCGTGAAGTCCCTGTCGCAATCACATCGTCAACCTGCCAGGCCGCGCCGTCGAACAATGCGGGGTTGGTGCCCTCCGGGATACCGGCGGTGCCGATCGGGCGCAGCGGTTCGGTGTTGTCCTGCAGGTAAAGCGCGGCGAAGACGAAATCCCGCAATCCGCCGTTCGCCATGCATGTCATGGCGGCACGGGCGAAATCCTCGGGGCTGGCCGGACCTGCGGCGCTTTGTGCGAGATCGCCGAGCAGGCGTAGCCGACGCTCCCCGATCACCCGGTCGGTGGTCTCGATGACCGGGCAGAATACGCCGCCGACCGCGCCGCTTTCATCGTGAATGGGGCTGTAGGAGAAGCTGAAGTAGCACTCCTCGGCATAGCCGTGACGTTCGAGCGGCAGCAGCAGGTCTTCCGCCCGTGTCGGCTCACCGCGCGTCAGGACGGTATCCAGCATGGGCCCGATGACGTCCCATATTTCCGGCCAGACATCGCGCCCAGGCCGGCCGAGGGCATGGGGATGCTTGCTGCCCAGGATCTGGGTGTAGGCGTCGTTGTAGATCTTCACCAGGTCCGGTCCCCACCAAACCAGGATGGGAAAGGCGCAATTCAGGCAGGTGCTGACCGTTGTGCGCAGACTCTGTGGCCAGGCGTCTGGCCGCCCCAACGGCGTGGATGCCCAGTCATGGGCGCGCATCAGCGCACCCATGTCGCCGCCGCCGGCCAGGAAGCTGACTTCAGGCGAGGCCTCGGCGGTCATCCATATCTCCATGCAGTTGCAGCCCTCGGCGCAATAGCCGCGGACCGACGTCTTCCGATATATTGCGGACAATGTAGCCGTCGGGATAGTCAACCAACCTGGATCACACGCCCGTGACAGGTGTGTTGGAATGTTTAACTACGCGGCGATCTGCCGGAACCGATCGTGGTCTTGGCCAGCCGGGCGGTCAATTCGCCAAGTGATCAATCCGATGGACGGCCAATCCGCCGAGTAATCAACCCACTGGGCGGTTACTCCCCTGGGCGGTCGATGCGCTGGGCGGTCGATCCCCTGGGCGGGCCGGCTAACCCGCTTTGCCCAGGCGCCATCCGCCGATGGGCGGGTTCGGCAGGCCCAGGTTTTCCCGCAGCGTCGCCCCGGTGTATTCCTTCCGGAACAGCCCGCGCCGCTGCAATTCCGGCACCGCGAACCGCACGAAGTCCTCGAACGTGCCCGGCGTATGCGTGCCGCCGACCACGAATCCGTCGCAGGCCCGTTCCTCAAACCACTGCTCCATATGGTCGGCGACATCCTTGCCGCTGCCAACGATCGCCTCCCGCGGGCGGCCGCGGCGGGTCACTTCCAGGAAGTCGCGCACCGTCGGGTTGCGGCCGACCACCTTCATCACCCGATCCCGCATTGCCTGCATGCCGGACATGCCGGACAGCTCCTCGGCGCTGAACGCTTCGTCCATCGCCTTGGTCTTAAAGTCGAAGTTCAGTGCCTCGGACAGTAACGACAGTCCATCGACCTCGCGGTACAACGAATCGATCAGCGCCATCTTGTCTTCCGCCTCGGCGCGGGTTTCCGCGACGACGGGATAGGCGATCGTATTGACGGTGATCATGTCCGGATCGCGGCCCAGCCGGGCAATCTCGGTTTTGAAATCGGCGTATTGGCGCTTGCCATCTTCCAGGTCGGGATAGGCGACGAACACGGTTTCCGCCCACCGGGCCGAGAACGTCTTGCCCCGCGCGCTGGCGCCCGCCTGGATGACCACCGGATGCCCCTGTGGCGACCGCGGCACGGTGAATGTGCCAGAGGATTTCAGGTAGCGGCCCTCGTACTGCAGCCGATGGACCTTTTCGGGATGTGCGAACAGGCCGGTTCGCTTGTCGCAGACGATGGCATCGTCCTCCCATCCGTCCCAGCAGCCGTGCACGATTTCCATGAACTCATCGGCGCGATCGTAGCGGGCGTCGTGTTCCATATGGACCTCCCGGCCCATGTTCTTCGCCTCCCCATCGTTCACCGACGTGACCACGTTCCACGCGGCGCGGCCGCCGATCATGTGGTCCACGGTCTGGAACCGGCGGGCGACATCGAACGGCTCGTAATACGTCGTGGAGGCAGTGGCGCCGATGCCCAGGTAACGGGTGCCGAAACCCATCGCCATCAGGGTCGCCACCGGGTCGATCTTCACCACGCGGACGCCGTTCGCCACCACCTCGGCCGGGTCGCCGCCGTAGATGTCAGGCATCGCCAGCCGGTCATCGAAGAAGGCGAGCTGGAATTTGCCTTCTTCCAGGATCTGGCCGATCCGCTGGTAATAGGCGGCGGAGCAGAAATCCGTCCGAGCCTCCGGATGCCGCCATGCGCTTGCCAGCGTGGTGCAGTTCTGCGCCTGCAGGAATCCGACCAGGACCATTTGCCGCATCGTTCCGCTCCCTTTAGGGCATGATCGCCTGAGGCTGAAAGCCGTAAGGCGTGAATCATGCGCTCAAACAATGACTTCTAGGTCATGATCGGGTCAACCTGACCCGAACATGATCTAGCGAGCGGCCAGGTCATCCCGGACGCGCGCGATTACGTTGTTCCACTCGCCGGGCCGGTCCTGCCGGTACAGGCGCATGGAAGGATACCAGCCTGTGTCGGGCCGGCCGAGTTGCCAGCGGTAGTCTGGACAATAGGGCAGCAAAGTCCATACCGGCCGGCCCAGCGCGCCCGCCAGATGTGCCGCTGACGTATCGACCGAGATCAGTAGGTCCAGGCCTGCCAGCAGGCCGGCGGTATCGGCATAGTCGGTCAGAGCGGCCCCCGGGAAGCGCAGGTTGGCCGCCGCTTCGAACGTGACCCGGTCGGCAGCGCGCAACTCGGTCTGCACCAGCACGAACGAAATACCGGGCAGATCCAGCAGGTCATGGAACGCCTTCAGCGGGATCGACCGCGCATGATCGCGCGGGTGACCCGGATCGCCGCTGCACACGAGTCCCACCCGGCGACCGGGCGAGGACCGGTCCAGCCACGCGGACCAGCGCGCCACCCGCGCGGCGGGCGCCGTCAGGTAGGGCGGCGCTGCACCAGCTTCCAACACCGGGTCTGGCGCCAACCCTGGCACCAACCCTGGCGCCAGCGCCAGCGCCAGCGGCAGACTGAGCAGGGGACACATGATGTCGCAGCCGGAAGCGGCATCCTCCAGCCCGATCACCCGGTCCACGCCCGGCATTCCGGCCAGCAGACCGGCCAGCGGCCAGGGGGCTTCCAGCATGACCGCATCGGCCATGCGCCCGAGCGTCGGCGCAAACCGGCAATACTGGATCATATCGCCCATGCCCTGTTCGGCGCCCAGCAAGACGCGGCGTCCGCGGAGCGGGATACCCGGTTTCCAGCGCGGCAGATCCGGCCGCCGCGTGTAGTTTGGCGCCAGGGCGGGGACACCGCGGCGGCGTTCGTACAGGCGCCGCCCTTCCGCGTGCTCACCGGCCAGCAGCAGACACAGGCTGAAGGCGAAGGCAGTTTCGTCGTTGGCGGGATCAAGGCGCAGGGCGGCCCGGAACGCTTCCTGCGCCTGTTCCAGCCGAAGCTGCCCGGTCAGGGCGTTGCCAAGGTTGCTGTAAGCGGGGCCGGATGCCGGGTTGAGCGCGATGGCATCCCGGTATGTCGCTTCAGCCTCCACCATGGCGCCGCTGCGGTAGGCCTGGTTGCCGGCCCCGATCAGCGCGGCGGCCAGATTGGTGGCGATGTCCCTGTCGTCGGATGCGGCAAGATGGGCGCGCCGCAGGATGGACAGCGCGTCCAGCGGCTGATCCAGCAGCAGCAGCGTCCTCCCGAGCGCGCCCAGCAGCGCGGGATCGGCGGGTTCGGCCGCCAAGGCGCGCCGCACGGTGTCCGCCGCCTCCTGCCGCTGGCCGGTTTCCGCCAGCTGCGTGGCGAGGTCGGCCAGGACCGCCGGGTCGTCTCCGGCGGTGCACAGCAGCGCAATCGCCTCACCCCGCCGGCCATGCCGCAGCAGCACGCGCGCAAGCCCATGCAGCGCGGCGGAATCGAACGGGTCACGTGCCAGGATCGCCCGCCACGGCGTCTCGGGAGACGTGGCGGGGA
>DAICYU010000217.1:3848-7031 GCA_027311485.1 Acetobacteraceae bacterium | reverse complement strand
TTGGGCGCGATCGGGAACCAGCCGTCGAAATGCTTGCCGGCCCGGTCCAGGCTGGCGGGCAGGTTGCCGCCGATCCACAGTGGTGGGCCACCCGTGCGTGCCGGGGTCGGCGCCACCACCGCCTGCTGCATCCGCCAGCGGCCGTCCCAGTCCACCGGCTGGCCGGACCACAACGCCTTGCACAGCCGCAGCCCTTCCATCATCCGGCCGATCCGGTGCTCGAACGGCACGCCGGCGGCGGCGAATTCGGCGCGGATGTTTGGCCGATCGGCCGCGAACCCCACACCCAGAATCAGGCGACCCTCGGTCAGTTGGTCCAGCGTGCCGACCTGATGCGCCAGCACCACCGGGTTGCGCAGCGCCGGCAGCAGCACGGCGGTGCCCAGGGTCAGCCCCGGCACCCGGCCGGCCACGGCGGCCAGCAGGGTCAGCGGATCGTGGCGCGGCCGAGCGGTGAGGGAGTCGCCAACCCAGACGGAGGCGTAGCCGAGGTCGGCGGCGCGAGCCGCCAGTGCCAGCAACGGGCCGGTTTCCGGCCGGCCTTCCATGATCTGCTCGCGCGTTGGCAGCAGGTAACCGATGGGCGGTGCCATGGCTAAAGCCCCAGGTCCCGCCGGACCTGCACCCAGCGGTCCAGGATCGGCAGGATTGTATCAGCCGGCGCCGCCGGCAGACTGAACACGACGCGGTCGATGCCGATTTCCTGGCAGAAGCGCAGCCTGGTCAGGTCGTCGGGCACTCGGAAGATGGTAACCGGCAGGCTGGCCGGATCGCGCCCCGCTGCGGCGGCCATGCCGCGGAATTTCTCGATGACGACGCCGATGCCGTCCCGTTCCAGCTTCTCGGCGTGCGGAATCCAGCCGTCGCCGTACCGGATTGCCCGCTGCGCGCCATGCGGAAAGGCGCCGCCGACGATAATGGGCGGGTAGGGCGCCTGGACCGGCTTCGGCCACTGGTTCATCGGGCCGAATTTGACGAATTCGCCGTCGTAAGATGGCTCGTCCTGGGTCCAGATCGCCTGCATCGCCTCGATGCGTTCGCGCGCCAGCTTGTTGCGGGTGGCGAACGCCGTGCCATGGTTCTCGATTTCCTCACGGTTCCAGCCGTTGCCGACTCCGAACAGAAAGCGGCCTTGCGACAGGCGGTCGATGCTGGATACCATCTTCGCCGTAACGATCGGGTCGCGCTGCACCACCAGGGCGATGCCGGTGCCGATCTTCAGCGTCCGGGTCACCGCCGCCGCCGTGTTCAGCGCCAGGAACGGATCGTAGATGTCATAGTACGGCCGGGGCAGCGGCCCGCCATTCACGAAGGGTGTCGAAAGGCCGACCGGGATATGCGTATGCTCCGGCACCCAGAGCGATTCGAAACCGCGTTCCTCCAGCGCCGGCCCCAGGTCCGCCGGCTGCATGGAATCGGCGGTGAAGAACATCACGGCCCCGATTTTCATGGCGCGAACCTCCCTCAGGCTGACCGGACCGCCGGGAACACGTCCTCGGCGATCAGTTGCATCTGCTCCAGCGCCAGGCTCGCCGGCATGCCGACCCAATGGATGCCCAGGATCAGCGTATTCACGCCGAATTTGCGCTTCAGCACCAGGATCTGCTCTGTCACCTCGGCCGGGGAGCCGAACAGGAACCGGTCGTTCATCAGGTCTTCGAAGTCGAGATCGAAATGATCGCCGGCCGGCATCACCTTGTCCTGGCCCCAGTCGCGGTACGCCTTGTATTTCGCCTCCAGCGACGGGCGGGCCAGCCGGATCGCCTCGGCCCGCGTCGGCGCCACGAAGACTTCCCGCGCCATCGGCAGTTCATCCGGGAACGGCTTGCCGCATTCATCCAGTGCGCGCTTGTACACTTCCATCTGTTCTGAGATCGTGTCGATCTTGTTATGCGGGTTGATGAACCAGGCGTCAGCCATCCGGGCCGCGCGCCTGATCCCGACATTTGCATTGGCGCCGATCCATACAGGCGGCATCGGCTTCTGCACCGGCATCACCGTGCAGTTGGCACCGTCCAGCTCGAAGTAGCTGCCCTTCATGGTCACGAAATCCTCCGACCACAGGCGCTTCACCGCGGTCAGGCACTCCTCGAACCGCTTGCCGGACTGCTTCTGGGTGGAGCCGAACGCCTTGAACTCGACCTCGCGGTAGCCGATGCCGGCGCCGAAGATCAGCTTGCCGTTGGACATCACGTCCAGCGACGCAAGCTCCTCGGCGACATGCAGCGGGCTGTGCAGCGGCAGCAGCACGACGCCGGGGCACAGCCGCAGCTTCGGCGCGACCAGAGCAACCTGGCACAGATAGGGAATCTGCTGGATATACTGGAACGGGTGCGAACTGTAGTGCGATCCCTTGGCGACAATGTCGTAGCCCAGGTCCTCGGCCCGTTTGGCGGCGCCCAGGTCCTCCTTCAGCCGCACCCGCATGTCGTCGCCGGCCGGATACTGGCCGCGAATGATCAGCCCGAAGCGCATCGTCCCTCTCCCGTTCCCTGTCGCCGAGGGTGGCAGGGCCGAAGCCGCTGTCAAGGATCGCAGGCGATCTCGAACACCGGCTCGACGCGAATCGGGAAATTCACCGAGTTGGCAATGAAACACAATCGATGCGCGTCCTGATGCAGCCGCTCGGCCTGTTCCATGTCGCTGCCCGCGCGCACGGTAATCCGCGGGCGCAGTACCGCCAGGCTGAATCGGCCACCGCCATCCGCATCCTCGATCATCGTCGCCTCCGCCTCATCGCGGTAGGCGACGATGCGGACACCCGCCTTGGCGCACAGACCCAGGTACCACAGCTCATGGCACGCCGATACCGAGGCGAGCAGCAGTTCCTCCGGATTCCAGCGGTCAGGATCGCCGCGAAATGCCGGGTCGGAGGAGCCGGCGATCGGCGGCTTGCCATCCACCTGAATGGTGTGGTCGCGCGCATAGGCCGCATGGGTCGCCGTATCGGCTCCAAGGTTGCCGGTCCACACTACTTGCACATGATACGAATGAATCCGGCCCGCCATACGTCTGCCCCCTCTGCCAAATCTGCCGTCATCACAGACCGCTGAACGGCAAGGACAACGCTGGCACGGGACAACCGCTTCGCTTGTCGTGCCGTCGCGTCTTTCCAAGCGCTATCCCAGTCCCCATTATACCCCCGGTCCTGGTCGCCTACGGATTATTGACCTTGGATTTGTG
>DAICYU010000217.1:0-3828 GCA_027311485.1 Acetobacteraceae bacterium | reverse complement strand
AACGTTCTTTGCCAGTACATGACTGGTTCGGATATGAGACGACATCGACATAAAAGCGAAGGAATGTTTTATGGCTGCTGCAAGACCTATCCTGATCGTCGAAGACGACGATGCTCTGCGTCAGGTTCTGGCCGATCAGGTTGCCTCCAGCGGCATGTTCCAGTCGGTTGAAGCGGCGACCATTGATGAGGCCGAACGCCACCTCGGCGCCAGTGAAGCTCGTTTCGATTCCATCATCCTTGACCTGAACCTGCCAGATGGCGACGGCCGCGATTTCTGCGCACGCCTCCGCCGGCAGGGTCATCGGATGCCGGTGATCATGCTGACCGGCGCGGCGGATGAAGCCGACGTCGTCAGCGGCCTCGACTCGGGTGCCAACGACTACATCGCCAAACCCTTCCGCGCCAGTGAGCTGCTGGCCCGGCTGCACGCCCAGCTGCGCCAGTTCGATACCAGCGAAGCGGCAGTGTTTACCATTGGCCCCTACACGTTCCGGCCGTCGGCAAAGGTGCTGATGCTGCAGGACAAGAAGACCCGTATCCGGCTGACGGCCAAGGAAGTGGATATCCTGAAGTTCCTCTACCGCCACGCCAATCAGGTCGTGTCGCGCCAGGTGCTGCTGGATGAGGTGTGGGGCTACAATGCCGGCGTCACCACCCACACCCTGGAAACGCACGTGTATCGGCTGCGGCAGAAGATCGAAACCGATCCGACCAACTGCCGCCTTCTGATGACCGCGCCCGGCGGCTACATGCTGAACCCGTCGGCCACCTGACTGTCAGGCACATAAGGTTGGCCATCTGGCCTTCAGGCTCGGGCCGATACCAGCCAGATTGAGCCGGTGAGGATGATGCCATCCGGGGAGTCGTAGGGCTGCAAGGCCTGTCTTACGGCTTCCCGGACCGGCACCGCGGCGTCCGCTGGCATTTCCCGCAGCAGCCGTCCCAGCGGACCCATCGTCAGGGCGAAGTCGGTCGCCTCCTCCACCGCACCAGCCGCGGCGATTCGCATCGGCACATCGTGCCGCACCAGCGCCGCACCTTGCCATCCGGCGCTGGTCAGGATGCCAAGCGTGCGATCGCCATCGGCGAACGCGAACGGGCCCGGGGCGTGCGGATCGACCGGTGGCTGCGGCGGTATCAGCGGCCGAGCGGCTTCCATCGGGACGCGAAACCATGGATTGTCGGCGAATGGTCGCCAAACGGCGCACAACAGGCGCCCGCCCGGCCGCAGCGGCTTGCGCAGCGATGTGAACGCGGCAACCGGGTCGTCGAAGAACATCACGCCGAAGCGCGAGAACAGCAGGTCCGTCTGTCCGGCCGGCAGACCATGCGCGGACGCGTCACCGGTGATCACCTGGGCGTTGGTCAGCCCCGCCTGCGCAAGCCGCTCCCTGGCGCGGGCGGACATCGGGCCGGATACGTCGAGCCCGATCGCACGGCCGTTCGGGCCGACAAGGCGGGCCAGTTCAATCAGCGTCCCGCCGCAACCGCAGCCGACGTCGATGACATGCTCGCCCGGAGTCGGTGCTGCCGCCTGCAAGGCAACCGCGGTGATCGGCGCGAACAACGCATCCAGCCGTTCCTGCATCGTCGTCCAGGTCACGGCGGCGCGATCATTCCAGTAGGCAATTTGTGCCGCGTTCGCACCTTCCGGTGTGCTTGTTCCAGTCATCACTCAGCTCCTGCTGTGGCCGAGCCAGCTTGCCACGGCCGTTGGACTCGCGCCACGGGACCCGCCACCCCATGTCATGGGGATGTCAGAGGGGACAAGCGATGGCGAAGCTGCATTATCGAATCGTGGAACATGACGGCGGTTGGGCCTACCGGCTTGGCGACGTCTATTCCGAACGTTTTCCCCGCCGAGACGACGCAATCGCCGCCGCCCGGCGGGTCGTGGCGGAACAGCGGGTGCCGGGGGAACCGACACTGATCGAATATGAGGATGAAAATGGCCGCTGGCACACCGAACGGTCGGACGGCAACGACCATCCGGACGCCGATGTCATCGTCTGACCCCGGCTTCGGTCGAAGACAGCCGTCAGGAGGGGGATAGTAACGTGTTCGGCCGCACGAAGTCCGCTTCATCCTGCGCGTCCAGCGGGCGGGGCGGTTGCGGACTGACGCCATGCACCAGCACGACGCTGTCCGCCGTCCGCTCCCATCCGGGGTGAGGGGCGGAATCGGCCAGCCTGTCCGGTTCGGCGGTGTTGAAGCGCGGCGAGGTGACGAGGTCGATCAGCACCGCCACTGCGACGTCCCGGGCGATGCCGCTGGCGACGGCATCATCCACCAGCGCCGTCAGCCTGGGCAGCAGGTAGTCATGCGCCGGAGTGCGGCTGGGCATGCGAAATCTCCTGGGTTGGCGGGCACCTTACGCCACCGGCAGCGTCAGCAGAAGCCCGTGCATCCAATGCGGCGATGCCGTGTCTCGTGCATCCAACGCGGCGATGCCGCGTTCTGGCAGGAACCGGAGAAAGGTCAGCCAATGCCAATACCCCCGAACACCCCACCCGAGTCGCCACCGCCCGATCCGGGTCCCGACCAGGCGCCGGGCGGGCCGGTGGAAGATCCGTCGCCCGGTATTCCGCCGGAAATACCGCCCGACCCGGGACCGCCCGGCACGCCACCCGGCCCGATCATCGCCGGCGGTTGAGGCATAAATGGCTGGTGGTGAAACAGACGTCCGGCGGGCCTGACGTCTGTTTCACTGTGTATGATCCTTCGTTCAACTGTGCCAGGACACGATTGCCAGGCAGATCCGATCCTAAATATTGCGGTTTAGTAGCCGGCTTCGCGGTCCACGACTTCCTTCAGCGGCTGTTCATCCAGAAATCGGCGCAGATTTTCGATGAACAGTCGCGCGACAATACTGTCGCGATCCGGGTGCGGCCCGCCGATATGGGGCAAAACCATGATGCCTTCGGTACGCCAGAATTCGTGCTCCTTCGGCAACGGCTCCTGTCGGAACACATCGAGGATCGCGCCGGCGATCGTTTTGTTTCGTACTGCTGCGATCAGGTCTTCATCCTTGATCACCGCGCCGCGACCGAAGTTCAGCAGCCATGCCTCCGGTTTCATATGTGACAGAATCTTGGCGTCTATGAAACTTTCGGTGGCGGGCGTGGCCGGCAGCAGCAGCACCACGAAATCCGACCGTCCCAGCACCTCATCCGACCGCTCGGCCGGCAACACCTCCGCCACACCGGGCACCGGTTCCGGCCGGCGCCTTGTGCCGATCACCGTCATGCCCAGCGCGGACGCCAGCCGCGCGACTTCCTGCCCGATCGCGCCCAGGCCCAGAATGCCCAGGGTCTTGCCATTCAGCGGCTGAGCGACCCGGTGGCGCCAGAGGCTCTGCTTCTGGTCCTCGGCAATCGCGGCGAACGGCTTGGTGATGTGGAACAGCGCACCCAGAATGTTTTCCGGCATCGATTCGCGATGCGTGCCGCGGGCGCAGGTCAGGATCAGGTCCGCCGGCAGGTCGGGCTGCGCCAGCCACCCCTCGACGCCTGCGGTCAAGGATTGTGCCCAGCGCAGCCGGGTCATGCGCGGCAGCAACCCGGGCGGCACCGCCGCGGCCAGCAGCACGGTCGTTTGCGCAACCTGCCGGTCCGATGGCATGTCCCGCCGGCCGAGTGTGTCTGTCTCGACGCGGTCGGCCAGGCCGGCGGACCGGATGGCGTCGCTATAAGGGCCGGGATTATCGGTCCAGAGCAGTACGAGGGGGCGGTTCTGCATAATCAGGCTCCTGCAAGGATGGCCTGAACCTAAACCGTGATCGCCGGCGGCTGAACAGCCTGCCGATGCACAGGCTGCCAACACCAAC
>DAICYU010000216.1 GCA_027311485.1 Acetobacteraceae bacterium | reverse complement strand
GCGGTGCCTGGATATTTCCGCCGCGTGCGGGACATCTGCGACCGTTACGGCGCCTTGCTGATCCTGGATGAGGTCATGTGCGGCATGGGGCGTACCGGCACCATGCATGCGTGGGAACAGGAGGGTGTGGCGCCCGATATCCAGGTGATCGCCAAGGGTCTGGGCGGCGGTTACCAGCCGATCGGCGGCATCCTGATCAGCGGCACGATCGTGCAGGCCCTGGCCAGCGGGTCGGGCGGCTTCCTGCACGGGCAGACCTACCAGGCGCATCCGGTCGCCTGCGCGGCGGCGCTGGCGGTGCAGCAGATCATCCGGGAAGACGGGCTTGTCGAGAATGTCAGCCGGATGGGACAGCGACTGGAGGCGCAGCTACAGGAGCGGTTCGGCAACCACCGGCACGTCGGCGATATCCGCGGACGCGGGCTGTTCCGGGCGCTGGAGTTCGTCTCTGATCGCGGCACGAAGCAGGTGTTCGATCCGGCGCTCAAGGTGAATGAGCGGGTAAAGGCCGCAGGCATGGCGCGCGGCCTCGCCACCTATCCGATGGCCGGCACGATCGACGGCAAGCGCGGCGATCATGTCATCCTGGCGCCGCCTTACATCGTGACCGAAGCCGAAATCGACATGATCGTCGAACGGTTCGGCGACGCGGTGGACGCGGCGATGGCAAGCCTCGCCTGACGCCGGGGCGGCCGGTCGGCGCCCGCCCTGTCGGTCCGTCTCCGTTCGGCAGAACTCGAGTCAGGTCCAGTCCACCGGCCGGCGCTCGACCTCCACGGTGCCGTTGCCGCGCAGGCGCACCACGTTCACCGTCTTCGCCAGGTCAGGCGAGCCGGAATAGTAGGCCGGCACTTCCCCCTGCCCCACCTTCGCCGCACGGTTCCAGTGGCCCAGCGCCAGATAGTCGGCGCGGGTCGCCTCGATCTCGGCGTTGCTGATCAGCCAGGAGGGACGGAGCGGCTCGACGCCGTCATCCTCATAATGGCCGTGCGCCAGGGTGATGTGCCAGCGTGCGGTGCGAGGCCGCGGCGTGCGCAGCGGGACCATGTTGCTGTAGTCGGTGTGCGGATGACCCCAGACCTCCAGGTCATGGTCGGGGAAGTGCACGGCGCTGGCGTGCGTCAGGCCGATGATATGGACATGGGGAATGGCGTCCAGGCCGCCGCGGCGCCAGACGGAATCATCCGTCAGCGGGTCGTGGTTGCCGGGCAGGACGATCACCGGACGGGCGGCCTCGTACAGCATGGATACGCAGCGGTCGACGATGGCCGGCGGCTGGCGGTTGCTGTCGAAAATGTCGCCGACCAGCAGGACATAGTCAGCGTTCACATCCCTGGCGGCATTCAACACGACGCGCAGGCCGGTGGTGCCGTCGGCACCGTACGGTCCCTGGGTCGGGTCGTTGTCAACATGAAGGTCGGAACTGTGGACAAGCACGATCTCAGCGGTCACGAGCGGGTATCCGGATGCAGGTATGCCGCCATCAGACCGGGCCGTCCGCATGGCGTCAACATTGGCCGTGCCGCGGTGTTGGGCTAGCGTGGCCGGCAATGAAAACCTTCAGAACGGGATGGCTTTGGGTATGAACGGCGGTCCCGCTCTAAAACGTTGAAAGATCGCGCGATTCAGACCTACGGCGATCCCGCCTCCGGTCATCGCGCCTGAGGAGGAGTGGCGCCTTGATCGACCTGCATTACTGGCCGACGCCGAACGGCAAGAAGGTAACGATCCTGCTGGAGGAGGCATCGATCCCCTACCGGATCATCCCCTGCAATATCGGCCGCGGCGACCAGTTCACGCCGGAATTCCTGGCAATGAATCCCAATCATCGCATGCCGGTGATGGTCGACCACGCGCCGCCGGGTGGCGGCGAGCCGATCGCGATCTTCGAGTCCGGCGCGATCATGCTGTACCTGGCGGAAAAGGTCGGTCGCTTTTACCCGCAGGATGTGCGCGGCAAATACGCGGTAACCGAGTGGCTGATCTGGCAGATGGCCAACCAGGGCCCGAAGCTGGGCGAATGCGGGCATTTCCGCCGCCTGGGCGACAAGCAGGGCGACCAGTCCTATGCCGTGCGCCGCTTCACCGACGAAGCCAACAGGCTGTACGGCGTGCTGAACAATCGTCTTTACAAAAGTCGATATCTGGCGGGCGATGCCTATACCATTGCCGATATGATCTGTTTTCCCTGGTCGGTGAACTGGCAGGGCCAGGGCCAGGACATCACCGAATTCCCCCACTTCAAGCGCTGGTTCGACGAAATCCACGCTCGTCCTGCCGTGCGGCGCGGCCTGGCGGTGGGCGCCGAATTGTCGGAGGACCCGTCGAAGCTGCCGCCGGCGGAGCAGGAACGCCGAGCAAAGCTGCTGTACAATCAACGTGCCCGCCCGGTAGCAGGAGAGTAATTATCATGGCCGAAGTCGAGTGTTTCTTCGATTGCTCCAGCCCGTGGACCTATTTCGCCTTCGAAAGCCTGCTGCGCCTGCAGGATGAGATCGGCGTCACGGTGGAATGGAAGCCGTTCCTGGTGGGCGGCGTGTTCAATGCCGTCAACCCGAGCGTCTACAACTCCCGCGACAAGCCGGTGGCGGCGAAGGCCGCCTATGGGCAGAAGGACCAGATGGACTGGGCGCGCCACCTGGGTATCCGCATGCACTATCGCCCGACGGTGTTTCCGGTGAACAGCGTCAAGGCGATGCGGGCCTGTATTGTGCTGGAACCGGAGGGCAAGCTGGTGCCGTTCGCGCGCGAAACGTTCAAGGCTTACTGGACCGACGACAAGGACATTTCCCAGTTGCCGGTTCTGGCGGAAATATGCGGCGCGGTCGGGGTCGATGCGGCGAGGTTGTTCGCGGCAATCGAGCAGCAGCCGGTCAAGGATCGGCTCCGCGCGTTGACACAGGAAGTGATCGACCGGGGCGGCTTCGGCTCACCCACGATGTTCGTCGGCGGCGACGACATGTATTTCGGCAACGACCGCATGCCGCTGGTGCGGGACGCGGTGCTGCGACGGCGGGGATAGGGCGAACAGCCCCGGGCGGTGCGATCCGCCCGGGGCCAGTGTTATCAGCCGCCGCTGTGCGCCGGCGTCCAGGTGCCCGAACCACCTGCATGGTGATGGGTCCACCAGTTGCCCGTGCCGCTGGTGCTGGCGCCGCTGGTGTCGGTGCCGGATGAGCCGGTGTTGGACGAACCGCTGCCGGACGAACCGGTCGTGGACGGAACGGTGAAGTCCTGCGTGCTCTGGCTGGTATTGCCCGTCGCCGACGCGATCGTAGTGGTGGTGTTCGGGCTGTTGCCGGCGCCGCCGCTGCTGGTCGAATTGCTGCCGCTGCTGGTGTTATTGGACCCGCCGCTGGCGGTGGTGGTGGTGTTCGGCGAGGCGATGAAGCTCATGCCGCTCGACGATCCGCCCGTGCTGGAGGTGCCAGTGCTGGAAGTGCCAGTGCTGGAGCCGGAGCCGCTGGAGGTTTGGCCCGCCGTCAGGCTGCTGCTGGTGATCGTCGCCGTAGTGCTGGTCGAGGCGGTGGATGACGAACCGCTGGTGGCGCTGGATGAGCCGACCGACTGATTGTTGCCGGCGGTGACGTTGAAGCTTTCCGATCCGTCGCTCGACAGCTCCCACGGTGCGCCAGAGGCGGCGGGGCCGCCGTTCATGTTGACACCCATCACGTACAGGTTGCGGTCAGCCGTATCCAATGCCCACTGGCCGGGCGGCAGGCCGGGTGTGCCCTGCGGATAGTAGCCGCCGACCTTATCGTTGAGGAACGTGACCGTTACGGTATGATCGCCACCGCCGAAGTTGCCGTGGACGTCGAATTCCTGCTGCTGCCCCTCGGAGACGACAGCCGTGGTGGTCTGCGTGCCGCCGACTTGCTGACCATCGACTGAGACGGTGAACTTGGCATCGCCCTGGTAGGGGTCCTCCGCCATGTTCAGCACGATCGTGTCGGCGCCGCTGCCAACGGAAACCGCGCCCGGGGTCGTGGTGGGATTCGGGCCGGCGCCGTTGGGGATCGCCGTGGTGTCGTTCACCCCGAACGTGGCATTGCCGTAGATGTTGCCGTCGGTCGAGTTGGGCGGAAACAGTGGCGACTGGTAGATCGGCGTCGTGGTGTTCGACACCGTCTGGCCGTCGTAGCTGACGCCGTCGACATAGACGTTACGGTCGCCGGACGTGCCGGGATACAGGAAGTTATTGACGAACGTTACCGTAACGTTATGCTGGCCTGGAGCATAGTCGCCCTTGAACGTAAATGTCTGGTCCTGGCCGTCGGCATGCGAAGCCGTTACGGTCTGTATTCCGCCGATCTGCTGGCCATCGACATTGACGGTGAACTGTGCGTCCTGCCCGGCTGCCTGATCTTCCGACATGTTCAGCACAATGCTGTCGGACCCGGAACCGATCACGGTTCCGCCGCCTGTCGTTCCTGACATGTAATGTCTCCACCTGTTGGATGTAAACTGACCGCTCAGCGCCGAGCCGAGGCGGGGTTAACAGGCAGGGAGCCGGACTCACAATGCCGAGAACGAGAATTCGTGTTCCTGACTAGGTTTTTTCCGCACTACCGCTGTGGACAAGCGAAGCGGCTGGGAAGTTAATCCCAACACCTAACAGAACGTTCATGGAATTGTCAGACGGCCTCGGCCGACAGGCGGCGCGGCACGCAGCAGGCACAGCCGCCGGCATGGGCACGTGCCGGTGCGCCGCCCGCCTCGGCCGGCTGCGCACCGCCACCAATCGCCGCCACGGTCAGAAGCCTTGGGGCGTCCTGACCGCAGTCCGGGCATGGTTGCGGGCGGGCGTACTCCGACATCGGCCGGACCTCGGTGAACGGACCGCAGTTCTCACACTCATACTGATAGGTGGGCATTCGGAAGCTCCTGCTTTGGCTGCCGGCAGTGTGCCATTTCGCGGTGTTTCGGGCCAGTCACCCGGTTGCCGAGAACGCAAAGCATGTCCATGTTGCGGTGCACAGAGGCTTGAGGAAACCGCCTATGAATGGACAAGTGGACCTGACCCAGTTCGTTGAGGAGCGCTACGCCGTTGGCCAGCCGGTGCCGCGTAAGGAAGATCCGACGTTGCTGCGCGGCGAAGGCCGCTACTCCGATGACATGAACCTGCCTGGGCAGGCCTATGCCGTGATGGTCCGCTCCAACACCGCGCATGGCACGATGCGCGCGATTGACACGACTGCTGCGAAGCAGATGCCGGGCGTGCTGGCGGTCCTGACCGGCAAGGACCTGATCGAAGGCGGCCTTGGCAACATGCCGTCGGGCATGTCTTTCAAGATGCGCGACGGGTCGGAGATGCCGAAGCCTCAGCAGCCGGTGCTGACCACCGACAAGGTTCGCTTCGTTGGCGACCCGGTGGCGGTTGTGGTGGCGGAAACGGCGAAGCAGGCGAAGGATGCGGCCGAGGCGGTGTTCGTCGATATCGACATGCTGCCTGCGGTCACCTGGGCTGCGGATGCCGCGGCCCAAGGCGCGCCGTTGGTGCACGAGGGCACGCCGGGCAACATCATCCTGGACTTCCACCATGGTGACTCCGATGCCGTCGCCGCGGCTTTCGCCAGGGCGGCGCATGTTACGCGGATGAAGATCCGCAACAGCCGCGTGGTGGTCTGCCCGATGGAGCCGCGGTCGGCGATCGGCGCGTATGAGGCGCAGGACGGACGCTGGGTGCTGCGGGTCGGCTCCCAGGGTGTGTTCAACATGCGCCAGATGTTAACCGGCCCGTTGAAGGCGCCGGTTGAGAAGATCCGTGTGCTGACCGGCAATGTCGGCGGATCGTTCGGGATGAAGGCATCCTGCTACCCGGAATACCCGGCGATCCTGTATGCGGCGAAGCTGCTGGGCCGGCCGGTGAAATGGACCGATGAGCGGGGCGAGAGCTTCCTGTCCGACAGCCACGGCCGCGACCACGACATGGAGCAGGAACTGGCGCTGGACAAGGATGGCCGCATCCTGGCGCTGCGCATCACCGGCTACGGCAATATCGGCGCCTATCTGTCGAACGGCACCGTGCTGCAGCCGACCGGCAACATCGTCCGCAACAGCATCGGGGTCTACGCCACGCCGCTGCAGGAAGTGGTCACGAAGGCGGTGTTCACCAACTCCTCGCCCGTCGGGCCGTACCGCGGCGCCGGCCGGCCGGAAGGCAACTACTATATAGAGCGGCTGCTTGACACCGCGGCGCGGGAGATGGGGATCGACCGTGCCGAGATCCGCCGGCTCAATCACATCCAGCCGGACGCCATCCCGTACAAGACCCCGGCGGGAACGACCTATGACAGCGGCGATTTCCCGGCCCTGCTGAATGAGGCGCTGGAAGTGGCGGATTGGGACGGCTTCCCAAAGCGGAAGAAGGAAAGCGCCGAACGGGGCAAGCTCCGCGGTCGGGGCATTGGCCAGTACCTGGAGGTGACCGGCCCGCCGGCGCCGGAAATGGGCGGCATCCGGTTTGAGGCCGACGGCACGGTGACGATCATCACTGGCACGCTGGACTACGGCCAGGGGCATGCCTCGCCGTTTGCGCAAATCCTGGCGTCCCGCCTGGGTATTCCGTTCGAGGCCATTCGCCTGCTGCAAGGTGATTCGGATGAGTTGCTGGCCGGCGGCGGCACGGGCGGATCGAAATCTCTGATGGCCAGCGGCACGGCGATCATCGAAGGCGCCGAACTGGTGCGCGACAACGGCCGCAAGATCGCGGCGCATGTGCTGGAAGCGGCGGAAGCGGACATCGAGTTCGAGATCGTCCGAGGCGGCGGCCGGTTCCGCATCGCCGGCACCGACCGTGCCATCGGCATCATGGATCTGGCGGAACGCTTGCGCGACGGCTCGATCCAATTGCCCGAGGGCGTGCCGGCGACTCTTTCGGTGTCCCATGTGGCGGCGAGCCCGCCGTTCGCCTATCCGAACGGCTGCCACATCGCCGAGGTTGAGGTCGATCCGGAAACCGGCGTGTCGGAAGTGGTACGCTACCACATGGTCAACGATTTCGGCACGATCGTGAACCCGCTGCTGGTCGAAGGCCAG
>DAICYU010000215.1 GCA_027311485.1 Acetobacteraceae bacterium | reverse complement strand
TGCCTGCCGCCCTCCAGCGTGGTGACGTTGGTATAGGCGCCGAGGTTCTGCGGCACGCCCTGCCAGACCATCACCAGGCCGACGACGATGCAGACCGGCAGCAGCACGTACAGCACGCAGCGGGTCATATCGACCCAGAAATTGCCGATATGCTTCGCCGACCGCCGGCTGAAGCCGCGGATCAGCGCGATCGCAAGGGCGATGCCAGTGGCGGCCGAGACGAAATTGTGCACCGTCAGGCCGGCCATCTGCACCAGATAGCCCATGGTGCTTTCCGGCGTATAGGATTGCCAGTTCGTATTAGTAACAAAACTGACGGATGTGTTGAAGGCCAGGTCAGGCGACACTGCGGCAAGATGCTGCGGATTGAACGGCAGCACTCCCTGCAGCCGCTGCAGCGCGTACAGTACGGCGAAGCCGGCGAAGCTGAAAGCCAGCATGGCGACCGCATAGGTGACCCAATGCTGCTCCTGCCGCTCATCGACGCCGGCCATACGGTACAGGCCGCGTTCCAGCGGGCGCAGCATGGGGGAGAGCACGGTGCGCTCCCCGTCGAAAACGCGGGTCATATAGCCGCCCAGCGGCCTGGTGATCAGGATCAGCAGAGCGCAGTATAGTGCGATCTGCAGCCATCCGTTGACTGTCATGGTCTTGTTTTCCGCTAAGAGCATGATCGCCGGGGGCGTGAACCATGCGATCAAACAAAGATTCCTGGAGCATGATCGCCTGAGGCTGAAAGCCGGAAGGCGTGAATCATGCGATCAAACAAAGATTCCTGGAGCATGATCGGGTCAACTTGGCCCGATCAGGATCTAGAACCGTTCGGGCCGGATCAGGGCGATCAACAGGTAACCGAGGATGAAAGCGGTCACGAGGCCGCCCAGGGCATAATCGAAGACCATGGGCGTCGTCCTACAGGTGATTGCACGCAAAGGCATACAGCACGCACAGGAACAGGAATGCGGCGCCGGTACCAAGATAAGCCAGATCGAGCATGGGAAAACTCCCGCAGACGAAGGCTCGGCGATGCCGGCTTGTTCGTCGTGTGTGAACGACGGCTGAATTAAGAGGCTTCGGCTATAGAAGCGATGCAGGTCGCGACGACGGGGTATAGTAATGCCATATAAAAACAGTGGCTGCCACTGTTATGCGTTATGGCGGATCGAGCAGTGCCAGCGCGGCCTCGGGTCCCGCCAGGATTTCCACTAACCGTGCCCGGTCGCCCAATGGCAGCGTGTTGCCGAGGGTGGAGGACCCGATGTTGGCGGCCCCGATGTTGGCGGCTCCGATCGTGACGGCAGCCTGCCGCAGACGCGTCTCGTATCCGCTCCCGCCGACGCTGCGGGCGGCGTCCTCCAGCAGGCGCAGCCCGCGGGCGGTGGCTTCCAGTGACATCATTGCGGCCGTGTCGGACGGTTCGCCGATCTGGGCCAGGGGAGCCAGCACGGGGGCTAGCAGGCCATGTTCAAGATCATCGGCGAAGCGGGCCTGGCACGCTGCCGCCAGCCGGCGCCGCAACCCCTGCACCGGCTCCCGCCACGCTTTGCCGTCGCGCGCATCGCTGAACTGGTTCAGGAAGGTGCTGATCCGGCGTGTCGTCGCGGCCGCTTCGGCCAGAGAGCCGCTGCTGATCTGCTCCTCGATCCCGATGTCACGGTCCAGCCGGCGCAACAACACCGCGGCGGCCTGGGATCGGGCCGAGCGGACCAGCGTCAGGTGGCGTCCGGGCTTCAGGTCGTCGAGCACGGTGACGGCTTGCGGCACGCGGGCCAGCAGCAGCGTCAGCATCATGGGCAGTGCCGCTTCCTGCCCGGCGGCGATGCGCCCGACCATCGCATCCACAGTTTCCAGCCGCGGCGGCAGCAGGCCGTTTGCCGTTTCGGCGATCAGCGATCCGATCGCCGGCGCCTCCTTCAGCAGGACGGACACGGTCTGGGCCAACTGGTGCTGGTTGCGGCGCCCAACCTCCTCGGCCAGCCCGGCGATCGGATCGCCGGCGAGGATGGCGGCCGCCGCCGGCCAAAGGAGGAGACCCAGCTGCTCGATCAGGGTGGTATCGTCGGTGGTCCGGCCGACGAGCTGGTCCTCGATCGCCGCTGCCTCGGCGCCCATCGCCTGTTGCACATGATGCGCCATCCGCAGCAGGCCGGTCCGCGGCAAAGTCGGCTCATCGTCGCGCCAGAGCGTTGGCGGCACGATCAGCGCATCGAGGGGATGCAGCAAAAGCCGGTGGAAACGCAGCCGGCGCGGCGGGTTCAGCTTGCGCAACTGCGGCCGGAGCGGGGCGATCACCGCGTCGGCCTGTCCGCGGTCCGCCAGGCTGTCGATCAGGCTGACGGCGCGCACAATCTGACCATCAGAGGCCTGAGCCATCGCCAGGCTGAGCGCCTGGATCGCCGGATCGGGCGCATCGGGCTGATCGCGGCCTGTCATCGTCACAGACCTCTGGCGCGCAGCATTTCATTGCGTTCGATCAAGGCGTGGGCGGCGGCGCCGCTGCGCCAGCCATCCTCACGGCTGATTACCCGGCACGCCTGCCATGTCGCCTCGGCCGGGATTTTCAGGTCGGGTAAACCGGCGGCTTCGCGCGGCAGGACGGGCACAAGCTGCGGCAGCTCCAGCAGCGCGGCTCGGCGGGCGCTATCGGTTTCGGCGCTGAGCCAGACGAGGCAGAGTTGGTCCCAGCCATCCAGCAGCCAGTCGCAGCGGGCGGCAAAGGCCAGGACGGACGGCGCGTCGGCGGCCCAGCGCCGCAGCAGCGCGAGCGGATCGTCCAGGGCCGTGCGGGTATGCTGCACCACAATCTCCCCGGTTTCCCATCCCATCCGCATTGGAACCGCGACGGCCCGACCCAGCCCGCCGACGTCATTGGCGGGGGTCCGGTCAATCCAGCCGGTCAGTTCCGTGCAGGTCTGCTGCAGGCGGCGGATCAGCCCCGGTATCCGGGCCTCGGCATCGTTGCCTGGGAAGCCGATGGGGGCGAACGCATCGGCCAGCACACGCAGGCCGGCGGCTAATTGCGACGGCGTGCGGCCCAGCGCCGGGGCGATGCGATCCAGCGCCGCATCGGCTTGCCGGTCACGCGCAACGCCGCGGGCTGCAGGATCGGCCAGGGCGGCCAGCAGCATGGCATGCGTGCGCTGCCGCTGTGCGCGGTCGGCGTTGGCAAGGCGATCAGCGGCCAGCGCGGCGGATCGGCCGGCATGTCCGTCCTGCGCGATCTTCAGGGATGCGCGCCGGACCGTGGCCGGGGTGACCGCCTGCAGGCCCGACAGCAACCGGAACAGCAGCGTGTCATGCACGGTGGGCGGGCAGATGGAGGCGATGCCGCTGAGCGGCACGATATAGACACCACGCGCGCCGGATGGGTTGGGCACGATGAACTCGATCCCGCCACGGGCCGATTGGCGAACCCGTGTGCCGGCCAGGCGGGGTGTTGTGACAGGAACAGCGACCCCGCGCGTGCGGAAGGTTGCCAGATGGTCGGACGGGTTCGGCGGGACGGAGTGCGTGGACACGCCCGCATTCTGGGCCGGGATAGATTAACGAACCGTTTATGCCCGGACGGATTTGCGGCAAGAGATGTCCACGCCGAGCCGCCAGCGAGGCCGAATGCCGGCGGGCAATTCCGCCCGCGCGCAGCACCGTGTGGGTGCCGGCCGGGCGAACCGCGTTCTACCTGCCGCGGAACACGGGCTTCTGCTTGGCCATGAAGGACTTGCAGGCGTTGCGGAAATCCTCGGTTCGGATGAAGTCGCTGGTGGCGATCTCCTCCTCCCGCGTGATCGGCAGCGGGCCGCGGACCTTGCGGATGGCGGCCTTGTGGAAGCGTGCGGACAGCGGCGCGCCCTCGGTGATGCGGCGGGCCAGCGCCATCGCCTCCGCCTCCACCTGGTCGTCGGCCACGACGCGGGACAGCAGGCCTTTTTCATAGGCTTCGCGGCCGTTGAAGATGCGGCCTTCGATCAGCATCTCGGACACCACGCCGGTGCCGGCCAGCTGGATGATCGGGTCGATCTCGGCATACGGATACCATATGCCCAGGTTGCGGGCGGTGATGCCCAGCCGGATATTCTCACCGCCGACGCGGAAGTCGCACATGGTGGCGATGCCGGCGCCGCCGCCCAGGCAGTTTCCCATGATCATCGCCACCACCGGGTGCTGGCACAGGCGGATCGACTGCATGCTTTCATCCAGCACGTGGGCGTATTCCGCCTCCCGCTCCTCGGTGCCGCGCTCGGTTTCAAACGCGCCGATATCCGCGCCGGCGCTGAACGCCTTGTCGCCGGCCCCGCGCAGCACGACGCAGCGCAGCGAGTCGTCGGCGGACAACTGGTTCATGGTGGCGTGCAGCCCGCGCCACATCGGCAGGTCGAACGCATTGCGGCGCTCCGGCCGGTTGAAGGTAACGATGGCAATGGTGTCTTCGCGCGACACAACAAGGCGGGGGTCGGTCATCTCGGGCAATCTCCTGATTGCCGCGTATCTGTCACACGATCCTGAAATCGTCCATTGCCGGCCGTCCGGTGACATGGCGCCAGTGGTGCCACAGCAGGCGCGCCGCGACCGAACGGACCGGCTGCCAGAGCTGCGCCATCTCCCGCAGTGCCCGCGGCGCCGGGCGGGCGGGCAGGCCCTTGAGGTCGGCCAGCGCCGCGGCAAGCGCGATGTCGCCGGACGGAAACACGTCCATGCGGTCCAGGGCGAACAGCAAATAGATCTCGGCCGACCAGCGGCCCATGCCCTTGACCGACGCAATGGCAAGGATCGCGGCTTCATCGTCCAGGCCGGACAGCCGGTCGGCGCTGAGCGTGCCGTCGGCAAAGGCGGCGGCGAGCGCGCGGGCGTGCAGGACCTTGGGGCGCGACAGGCCGGCGGCGCGCAGCGTGTCGTCCGGCAGCGCCAGCAGGCCAACCGGGTCCAGCGCGCCGGGGGTGGCGCGCAGGCGGCCCCAGATCGCGGCGGCGGCCTGGTTGCTGATCATCTGCGCGACGATGGCCTGCAGCAGGCCGGGAAAGCCCGGTTCCCGGCGGCGCCAGGGCAGCGGCCCGGTGCGATCGAGGATGCCGGCGAAATGCGGGTCGAGCCGGGTCAGGGTCTCGATCGCCGCCAGGGCTTCAGGGGGTGGGGTGATGTCCACGGTTGCGGTGTAGCAGTGCGGTCCGGCGGACGCCAACCCGCCCGCCGCCGACGAGAAGGCGGCGCCTTCGCCCAAACCGGGCCAAGGCGCCGCAGATGTTCAGCTTGCGCGGCAGCCGCCGCGGGTGGTCAGCTCACGCGGCAGCCGCCGCGGGTGTTCAGCTCACGCGCGTGATGTGGCCGGTGTGCGGGTCCATGGTGAACTTGGCCACCACCGATCCCTGGGCTGTGGCCAGGCTGAAGCCGATTGCGCCATCGGCTGCCGGCGCAACGTCAGTGACCTTCCAGCTGTGATTGCCGTTCCACAGCAGGAACGCCTCGGCGATCTTCTGCACATCCGCCGGGGCGAGCTGCCGGTCCGCCTGCGGGTAAACCAGGGCCAGGCTGCGCGGTGCGAACGGCGGACGGTGCATGCCGTGCATCCAGTGCATCCAGTGATGCGGCGGCCCGTCCATGTGATGGCCGTCCATCTGCTGGGCGTCCATCTGTTGCCCGGGCGGGGGTGCCGGCTGGGCTTGTGACAAAACCGCACCCGTGGCTGCGCCGCCGATCACGAAAGCCGCGGCGGCGGCGATGATAGTCTGGCGCATGGGAACCTCCTTGACTGCGACGGCGCATACATGGCGCATCAGCCCGGTGCCGATCCGCTCTGGCAGGCGACGAAATGCAATAAAGTGCAACGGCCGTTTGGGCGGCGCCCGGCGTGGCGTATGTTACAAGCCATGGATCAGACACCGCACATTCTGGTCGTCGATGACGACCGCGAAATCCGCGAGCTGCTGGCGCGCTTTCTGGAAAAGCAACGCATCCGCGTCACCGCGGTGCGTGACGGGAAGGAAGCCCGGCGCGCCTGGATCAACGGGCATTATCAGCTGGTCGTGCTAGATCTGATGCTGCCCGGGGAGTCGGGGTTGGATCTGGCGCGCTGGCTGCGCACGCAGTCGGAGGTACCGATCGTGATGCTGACCGCGATGGGGGAGGAGACCGACCGCATCATCGGCCTGGAACTCGGCGCCGACGATTACGTGCCGAAGCCCTTCAACCCGCGCGAACTGCTGGCCCGCATTCGGGCGGTGCTGCGGCGCACCGGAGACCAGGGCGACACGCGCCATGAGCCCCCGGCCCGTGGCTATCGCTTCAACGACTGGACGCTGGAGCCTGCCCGGCGCCGGTTGCTGAACCCCGACGCGGTGGAAGTGCCGCTGACCGGCGGCGAATACGACCTGCTGCTCGCGCTGGTGGAGCGTGCCAACCGGGTATTGACCCGCGACATGCTGCTGGATCTGCTGCGCGGCCGGCAGGCCGGCCCGTTCGACCGCGCGATCGACGTCGCCGTGTCCCGTCTGCGGCGCAAGCTGGAGGATGACGGGCGGAACGCGCAGCTTATAAAGACCGTTCGCGGTGGCGGGTATGTCCTGGCCGCGACGGTGGAGCGTTTATGAAATTTCGGCTTTGGCCGCGCAGCCTGGCCAGCCGCACGGCATCGGTGCTGCTGATCGGACTGATCCTGGTGCAGATGGCCGGGCTGACTATCCATGCCTTCGACCGGCTGGATGTGCAGCGCCTGGCGCAGGCGCGCGACGTGGCGGCGCGGGTGGTCAGCGTCTATCGCACCGTGGTGCTGACCGATCCCAGCCGGCGCGCCGCTGTGCTGAATTATCTGCACCGCGGCCGCGACCTGATGCCGACACTCAGCGACACGCCGCCGGTGGTGGACATTCCCGAGATGCCGATCGGTGAACAGCGCCTGCTGCGGGTGGCAATGAATTTCGCGCCGATCGGGGCGCCGCAGCTGCGCTGGCGCCAACTGGTGATCTTCGGCGGGACGCCCTGGCACCGGGTGGTGATCGGTATGCGCCTGCCGGACGGGGTATGGCTGACTGTGCGGACTCAGGTCGAGCGTCCACGCCCCTGGCAC
>DAICYU010000214.1 GCA_027311485.1 Acetobacteraceae bacterium | reverse complement strand
GATCGCGGTATCGCCGTTGTTGCGCGAATTGATCCTGACGGTCTGCGCCGAACCGGTGGTGTGGGACGCGCGCGGACCGATGCGTCTGGTCGCCGCGCTCGCCCTGCATGAGATCAGCCGGGCGGCAACCCGCCCATTGGCGCTGGTGGCCTGTCGCGATCCAAGGCTGCGGCGGGTGACCGACAGGCTGCGGTCGGATCCCGCCAACCCGCAGGACCTCGACACCCTGGCCGAGGCAGCCGGCGCATCGGTTCGTACCCTCGCGCGCCTGTTTCGCGCCGAAACCGGCATGAGCTTCCAGCAATGGCGCCGGCAGTTGCGCATGACCGAGGCTCTGGCCCGTATTGCGCAAGGCATGCCGATCGCCCGTGCAGCGGCGTCGGTAGGCTATGCCAGCGTGCCGGCATTCGGGGCCGCGTTCCGCGAAACCTTCGGCATCACGCCGCTGGCGGCCATGGCACCGATCCGCCAGCACCAGGGATCGCCTCGCCGATGACATGCCATGCCCGCCGGTCACGCACGGTCAGGCGGTCACCGCACCAGGTGTCAGGCCGTCCGATCGTCGATGGCGGATTTCTGTCGCCCCGCCCTGCGCCACGGCGATGCCGGAGGGACGGGATCGGCAGGTGCTGATTGGCGCAATCGCCGATGCGTGGCGCGTTCACGATGCCATGGGGCGCCTGGGTTGCCGGGAACGTATCGCAGGCGGGTGCGTTTGACCCGGGCACTGCAAAGGAGAACGATATGCGACGCTGTTTCCTGCTTGCCGCCGCCTTGATGCTCAGCGCCGGCGTTGCCGCGCACGCCGAGGACAAGAAGCCGGCTGGCGCCGCCAAGGGGGCCGCGGTTGGTGGGCTTGCCGGTCATGAAGTCGGCAGCGGCCATGCCGTAGCCGGCGCCGCCACCGGCGCTGCCATCGGTCACCATCAGTCCAAGAAGGCCGCAGAGTCCGGCAAGTAGCCATCGCGTCATCGGCGGATTGCCTCCTGCCGGAGCCGGGTCTAGGACGACGGTAACGCAACCCGGGGGAAGCAGTCCGCCATGACCACAACCGTACTGTATTCAGAAAACATCTATCCCGATGACAGTGTAGAGCGTCGTATTTACGGCCCGGATGTAAAAGTCGTTTTTCCACAGAAATCGGAATCCCTGGCAGATCTGCCCGACGCTGACTGCGCCGCGGCCGAGGGCCTGATGATCCTGCGCTACAAGGTGACGGCCAAGGATCTGGAGCGGTTCCCGCGTCTGCGTGCCATCTGCCGCATGGGCGTCGGCTACGACAACCTGGACCGCGTGGCGGCGGCGCAACGCCAGATCATGATCCTGAACGTGCCGGACTACGGCACGACCGAGGTCGCAGACCACGCAATGGCCCTCGCCCTGACGCTGCGGCGCGGCCTGCTGCTGCACCACGAGTTGCAGCGCGGCGAAACGCCCGCCCGGTGGCGTTATGTGGACGATCCGCTGATCCGCCGGTCCTCAGTGCAGACCTTCGGTATCGTCGGCATGGGTCGTATCGCCACCGCCGTGGCCCTGCGCGCCAAGGCGTTCGGTTTCCGCGTCGTCTTCTTCGATCCCTATCTGCCAAACGGCGTGGAACTCGGCCTTGGCATCCAACGGGCGCCAACCCTGGAAGCGTTGCTGAGCCAGACCGACACGCTGTCGGTCCACACGCCGCTGACCCGCGAAACCCGCGGCCTGCTCGGCTTGAAGCAACTGTCGCTGCTGCCGAAAGGCGCTGTCGTGGTGAACACCGCACGCGGCCCGATCATCGATATCGAGGCTGTGGCGACGCTGCTGAAAAGCGGCCATCTGGCCGGTGTTGGCCTGGACGTGGTGCCGGTGGAACCGCCGGTCGAGCCAGTGCCCGAACTGATGCGCGCCTACCGTGCCCGGGAAGACTGGACGCTGGGCCGGCTGATCATCACCCCACATTCGGCTTTCTACACGCCGCACGCCTGGGACGACATCCGCACCAAGTCCGCCGAAACCATGCGCGCCGCGCTGCTCGGCCCGCGCCCGCAGAATGTGATCCCACCGGACGCCGAATAAAACCCGATCACCCTGAAGCGCCGCCGCGGCGGCTGAACAGTCCCGCGGCGCGGACAGGGTTCCGGATCAAGCGTGGCGCATGATCGGTATCGCCGGTCGATCCAGCTCGGCCCATCCTGCGCCAGCCGCGTTCGCGCCGGCACCAAGCAGACCTTTCCGAAGTCCCCCTGAACGGTTACGCTTTCGCCGCCGCCGCACCTGGAATCCTGGCGCGGAAATTGCTTGCAAAAGGGAAGAAGTCACATGTCCGAGTCAATGCCCGTGGTCGCCCAGAAAGGCTCCTACAAAATCGAGGTTGAGGCCGGGAAAGCCTACTGGTGGTGCTCCTGCGGAAAGAGTAGCAAGCAGCCTTTCTGCGACGGCTCCCACAAGGGTTCAGCCTTTTCCCCGGTCAAGTTCGATGCGGCCGAAGCCGGCATCGTCTCATTCTGCGGCTGCAAGGCGAGCGGCAACGCCCCGCGCTGCGACGGTTCACACAACAAGCTGCCCTAATTAACGAAAGAGCACGAAATGACACGCGCCGATCTGACGGAAAAGCTCCTTGATATCAAACGCGAGAAGGGCTGGAGCTGGAAGCATATCTGCGAACAGATCGGTGGCGTGTCTGACGTTATTATCGTCGGCGCCTTGCTGGGCCAGATGAAGCTGGTGAAACCGCTGGCCGCCAAGGCTGCCGCGCTGTTCGGCCTGTCCGCCGCCGAGGAGCGCATGCTGAACGAGGTACCGTATCGCGGGACCCAGATGCCGCCCACGGACCCGCTGATCTACCGTTTCTATGAGCTTGTCATGGTCAACGGTCCGGCCTGGAAGGCGTTGATCGAGGAAGAATTCGGCGACGGCATCATGTCCGCGATCGACTTCGACATGCAGCTTGAGCGTGAAGCGAACCCGAAGGGCGACCGCGTGCGGCTATCCATGTCGGGCAAGTTCCTGCCGTACAAATACTATGGTGCGGAACAGGGAATCCCCGACCTGGGCTATAAGGAGGAGTAAGGGCCACCGGCCTGCCTCCCACCCTATCCGATCACGTTCCTACACGATCACGCCGGGCGCGAGCACGTCCTGGACCGGGACGTGGGATAGCCCAAGCGCCCGGGCGACGGCCGGATGTGTGATCCGACCCTCATGAACGTTCAGTCCGGCCGCCAGATGCGGGTTCCCGGCCAGCGCCTGTCGCCATCCCTTGTCGGCCAGCGCCAGCACGAACGGCAGGGTCGCATTGGTCAGCGCGAAGGTTGACGTTCGCGGCACCGCGCCCGGCATGTTGGTGACGCAGTAATGCACCGCGCCCTCCTCGATGAAGGTTGGGGCTGCGTGCGTGGTCGGTCGGCTGGTTTCGAAACAGCCGCCCTGGTCGATGGCAATGTCCACCAGGACCGAGCCTGGCCTCATTTGCCGCACCATCGCCCGGGTCACCAGTTTTGGTGCCGCGGCGCCGGGAACCAGCACTGCCCCAATCACCAGGTCAGCCGCCAGCACGGCGTGCTCCACCGCTTCGGTGGTGGCAAAAAGCGTGGTGGCGCGCGGCCCGAATTGCAGGTCGAGTTCCTTGAGCCGCGCCAGCGACTTGTCCAGGATGGTGACGCTGGCTTCGAGCCCGACAGCCATCCCGGCCGCATGCGTACCCGCAACGCCGCCGCCGATCACCACGACCTTGGCCGGCGGCACGCCCGGAACACCGCCCAGCAGAATGCCTGCGCCGCCCTGCTCCCGTTCCAGGCAATGTGCGCCGACCTGAACCGCCATGCGGCCGGCCACCTCGCTCATGGGGGCCAACAGCGGTAGCGCGCCGGCGTTATCGGTGACTGTCTCATAGGCGATACAGGTCGCACCCGACCTCAGCAGTCCCTCAGTCTGCGTTTTGTCGGCGGCCAGATGCAGATAGGTGAACAGCACCTGCCCGGGCCGCAGCATGGCGATTTCGGCGGGCTGTGGCTCCTTGACCTTCACCACCATGTCGGCGTCGGCAAAGATCGCTGCTGCACCCTCCACCAAGGTTGCACCGGCATCGCGGTAGGCGTCGTCGGGAAATCCGGCGCCGGCACCTGCCCCCTGCTGAACCAGCACGCCATGACCGTGGTGCGCCAGTTCCCGCACACCGGCCGGGGTCAGGCCGACGCGGTACTCATGGGTCTTGATCTCCTTCGGAACGCCGATCCTCACAACTGCCTCCCACGCCTTGCCTATGCGATATGGGTTGAAACGTTCGCGATTCGACCCTGTTGACCTCCGCCCGGCGTCGTTGTGCAGTGCACAATTTTGGAAAGGAGTTACGATGGCTGTCACCCGCCGGACTGTTACCCGACTAGGCTTGGCCGCCCCTGCGCTGACGCTGGTGCCGGGCGCGTCCCGAGCCGCCAATGCGCCGATCCGGATCGGCGCGATTTATCCGCTGACCGGTGGCGCCGCTTCGGCGGGGATCGCGGTGAAGCAGGCGGTGGAAGTGGCGCAGGACATCATCAACACCGCCCATCCCGACTTGCCGAACCTGCCGCTGGCGGCAACCGCCGGCTTGCCCAACCTTGGCGGTCGGCCGGTGGAAGTGATTTTCGCCGATCACCAGGGCAGCCCGGCAGTTGCGCAAAGCGAGGCATTGCGCCTGATTACGCAGGACAAGGTGGTTGCCTTGACCGGCTGTTATCAGTCGAGCTGCACGCTGACCGCCAGCGCGGTGGCCGAACGCTATGGCATTCCGTTCCTGACCGGCGAGTCATCCGCGCCGAGCCTGACCGAGCGTGGGTTCAAATGGTTTTTTCGGTCGACGCCGGTCGGAACGGATTTCGGCGAGGCGTATGCGGCGTTCCTCGCAGACCGCAAGGCAGCCGGCGTAAAGATCAGCAGGCTGGCGCTGGTGAATGAGAATACCGAGTACGGCACCTCGACAGCCGTTGCGATCGGGAAGGCGGCCGAGGCGAAGGGGCTGAAGGTCGACCCCCATCTGGTCTACAATGCGAATTCCAGTGATGTCAGCGCCCAGGTGCTGCAGCTGAAAAGTGCCGCACCGGATGTGGTGATCTTTGTCAGCTAGACCTCCGACGCGATCCTGTTCATGAAGACGATGCATTCGCTGAACTGGAAGCCGCCGATCCTGATTGGTGACGACTCAGGGTTCTCGGATGAGGCTTTTATCCGTTCGGCGGGCGGTCTGGCACAGGGTGTGCTCAACCGCAGCTCCTACGATGTCGGCAAGCCGGGATCGAACTCGTATGTCGTGAACCAGCTGTATGAAAAGCACGCGGGCCATGCGCTGGACGACACCTCAGCCCGTGGCATGCAGGGCTTTCTGTCGTTGGTGGATGCGATCAACCAAGCTGGCGCGACGGATCCGGGGAAGATCCGGGCGGCGCTGAAAAGCCAGGACCTGAGGCCGGAGCAGCTGATGATCGGCTACAATGGCATCCGCTATGACGCGAAAGGCCAGAATGAGCTGGCATCGACGCTGCTTGTCCAGCTGGATGGGAAGAAATACGTCGCGGTATGGCCGGACAAGGCGGCGATTCACCCGCCCGTGCTGCCGTTCAAGGGCTGGACCTGAACGGAAGCTGACGGATCCGCGCCTACGGCCTCGGCGAGCGGGCGGCCGTGATGGCGGCCCGCGCCTTCCGCCAGGCAAGGGGGGGATGTTGCCGCACCCGGTGTGCGGGTTGCCGGGGCACGCGGCGCTCACAGGCTGTGATGTGTCAATGGCAACGGTCGGCCTGCCGGCCCGTCGCTGTTGCGCCTATGGTGAACAGAACGTTCATGCTTCGATCCTATTGACGCAGCCCGTCCGGGTCTGCGCATTAGCCGCGGTTTAATTTTGGGAGCAGAGATGTCCATCACCCGCCGAACCGTTGTTCGCCTCGGGCTTGCCGCGCCGGCTGCGTCGCTGCTGCCGGCTGCGTCCCGTGCCGCGGACGCACCGATCCGCATCGGCGCCACCTACCCGCTGACCGGTGGCGCGGCCTCAGCCGGCATCGCGGTCAAGCAGGCGATCGAAGTCGCCGAGAACATCATCAATACCGCGCATCCGGAATTGCCGAAGCTGCCGCTGGCACCGACGGCGGGCCTGCCAAACCTGGGCGGCCGAACCGTGGAGGTGATTTTTGCCGACCACCAGGGCAATCCCGCGATCGCGCAGAGCGAGGCGCTGCGGCTGATTACACAGGACAAGGTGGTTGCCATGGTTGGCTGCTACCAGTCGAGCTGCGTGCTGACCGCGAGCGCCGTCGCTGAACGCTATGGTATCCCGTTTGTCGCCGGCGAAGCCTCCTCACCAGCGCTGACCGAGCGCGGCTTCAAGTGGTTCTTCCGGCCCACGCCGATCGGCACCGACTTCGGCGCGGCGTATGCGTCGTTCCTGGCCGAACGCAAGGCCGCCGGGTTCAAGATCGAAAAGGTGGCCCTGGTCAACGAGAACACTGAATACGGCACCTCGACCGGCGGGGCCATCATGAGTGCGGTGGAAGCCAAGGGGTTCAAGGTCAATCCACGCATCGCCTACAATGCCAATTCCAGCGACGTCAGCGCGCAGGTGCTGCAACTGAAGAGTGCCGCGCCGGACGTGGTGATCTTTGTCAGCTACACGTCTGACGCAATCCAGTTCATGAAGGCGATGCACGCCTTGGACTGGAAGCCACCGGTGGTGATCGGCGATGATTCCGGCTTCTCGGACAACGCCTTCATCGACGCTGTCGGCAACCTGGCGCAGGGCGCGTTTAACCGCAGTTCCTACGACATTGGCCAGCCTGGCTCGAACTCGTACCTCGTCAATGAGCTTTACCAGAAGCATGCAGGCCACGCGCTGGACGACACGTCGGCCCGTGGCATGCAGGGATTCCTGGCACTGATGGAGGCGATCAATCGCGCCGGCTCGACGCAACCTGCCAAGATCCAGGCAGCGCTGAAAAGCCAGGATATGAAGCCCGATCAGCTGATGATCGGCTACAACGGCATCCGCTATAATGCGAAGGGCCAGAACGAGCTTGCCGCAACGCTGCTGGTTGAGCTGGATGGCAAGAAGTACGTTGCTGTATGGCCGGAC
>DAICYU010000213.1 GCA_027311485.1 Acetobacteraceae bacterium | reverse complement strand
GTGGCGTTCGGCGTAGCGGTCGCTCAGTGTCTCAAACGGATAGCCGCCGGCGCAGGTGCCAGGGGCGTGCGGGCGGGGACCGACCAGTGACATCGACCCCGCCAGGACGTTGAGAAGCTGCGGAAGTTCATCCAGCGAGGTGCGGCGCAGGAAGCGGCCCAGGCGGGTCACCCTTGGGTCGCCGCGTGTCGCCTGGCGACACGTTGAGGCTGGCTCATCCACGGCCATGCGCATCGTGCGGAATTTCAGCATGGTGAAAGCCCGGTTGTGCAGCCCAATGCGCGTTTGTCGGAAGAGCGCCGGTCCGCTGCCATGCAACTGTATGAACACTGCGAGCAGCAGCATCGGCAGGCCCAAGATCGCCAATCCGGTCGCCGCCAGCAGAATATCAGTCATCCGCTTGGCGGCCGCGTGCCGGCGCCGCAGCCCGGCATGGACGCGATGGCGCGGGCTAAAGGAAATCGGCGCAATGGCGGCGCTGTCCGGGCAGGCCAGCGCTTCAAAAGCAATGGGGTTTAAAATCGACATCGGCTGTGCATCGGGTCGGTTGCGATGCGCCGGAGTTTCGCGACGGAGTCTTATTGATCCGTTAAGCGCGAATACAGATGTAACTGCACCGCGATATTTTGTGCGTTACCGCTGTCGCACTTTCGGACAAACAACGAACGCGGCCGGTCAGCCGCCATTGATGGCGGGCTGTTACCGAAAGACGTATCGGCGGGACAGGCTGAAATTAACAAACATGCCGGCGACAGACCCGGCCGATGTGGCGATCACCGGTTGCGCCGCCGCCAGCGGCATGAAGGTGACCAAAAGCGCATAGGTACCGCGGTTCAGGACAAAGCCCAGCAGGTTAGCCACAAGGAACTTCACCCACTGATGGTGGGCCGGGCCGGATCCCTTGCCACGGAATGTCCATACACGATTCAGCAGCCAGTTGGTCGATGCCGCGATTCCATAGGCGACAACGCCGGCCCCATACAGGCCGAGCGACCCGCGCAGGGCGTAAACCGTAGCAGTGTCGATCGCCAGCCCCGTCAGTCCCACCGCCCCGAAGCGCAGGAACTCCCGCGCCAGCAGAACCCGCTCGGCGGTCAGCAAACGCGGTTGCCGCTTCAGCGTCCAGCTTTTTGAGGAGGGTTCCATCTGTCCTGCACAGCGATCCGGTTGCTGCCTAGCCCCAGTCCCGTCCATCGCGCAAGCCTTCCGGCTGAATGACTTTAGGGTTGCAAAATAATTGGCAATACCCACAAGTCTGCTTACACGTCGCTGGACGAATAAGAGGTCTGGGTAACATGGAACTGAACCGACGCTCATTCATACGCATGAGCGGCGCGGCCTTGGCCGCATCCAGCATAGGGGCATTGGGCTTCGGTGCGTCAGGCGAAGCATTAGCGGCGTCGGTGCGACCATTCAAACTGACCCGCACCGCCGAAACACGCAACACCTGCACCTACTGCTCGGTTGCCTGCGGCATCCTGATTTATACGCTCGGCGACAGGGCGAAGAACGCCAAGCCGAGTGTCGTTCATATCGAGGGTGATCCAGACCATCCGGTCAATCGCGGCACGCTGTGCCCCAAGGGCGCCGCGTTGCTGGATGTGGTGCATGCGCCGACGCGCGTGAAATACCCGATGCACCGTGCGCCCGGCAGCAACGAATTCAAGCGGGTTTCGTGGGATTTCGCGCTCGACCGCCTCGCCACCTTGATGAAGCAGGATCGTGACGCGAATTTTGTCACACGGAATGCCGCGGGCACCACGGTCAACCGTTGGACGACCACCGGCATGTTGGCGGCGTCCGCATCGTCGAACGAAACGGCTTTCCTGACCTGGAAAATTGTCCGTTCCTTCGGCATGGTAGTATTCGATAATCAGGCACGTGTCTGACACGGACCGACGGTAGCCAGTCTGGCTCCAACATTCGGTCGCGGTGCGATGACGAACACGTGGCAGGACATCAAGAATGCCAACGTGGTTCTGGTCATGGGCGGCAACGCCGCGGAAGCCCACCCGTGCGGGTTCAAGTGGGTGATCGAGGCGAAGATCCACAACAAGGCCAAGCTTGTCGTCGTCGATCCACGCTTCACGCGCACGGCCTCGGTTGCTGATTACTATGCGCCAATCCGGCCCGGGACCGACATTGCGTTCCTGTCGGGGGTCATGCGCTACCTGCTGGAGAAAGACGCGGTCCATCACGACTATGTCCGAAATTATACCAATGCATCACTGATCGTGAAGGGTGGTTTCGGCTTCCAGGACGGTCTGTTCTCTGGCTGGAACGACGGCAAGCATGACTATGACCGCGCAAGCTGGGACTACGAACTGGATGAGGACGGGCATGCAAAGTCCGACCCGACCTTCCAGCATCCGCGCTGCGTACTGAATCTGCTGAAGCAGCATGTATCCCGTTATACGCCCGACGTTGTCACCCGGATCTGCGGCACGCCCAAGGACAAGTTCCTCAAGGTGTGTGAGCTGATCGCCAGCACCGCCGCGCCCGACAAGGCGCTGACCAGCCTGTTCGCGCTGGGCTGGACGCAGCACACGGTCGGTAGCCAGAACATCCGCTCCATGGCCATGGTCCAGTTGCTGCTTGGCAATATCGGCGTAGCCGGCGGTGGCATGAATGCACTGCGCGGCCATTCCAATATCCAGGGACTGACGGATGTCGGACTGCTGTCCAATCTGATGCCCGGATATCTGGCTATGCCGAAGGACGCGGAGCCGACCTTCGCGGACTATATGAAGACGCGACAGTTCAAGGCGCTTCGTCCGGACCAGGTCAGCTACTGGAAAAACTATCGGAAATTCTTCGTCAGCCTGCAGAAGTCCGTCTACGGCGCGTCAGCGACGGCGGACAACGATTGGGCCTACGACTGGCTGCCGAAGCTTGATGTTCCGATCTACGACGTCCTGCGCGCGTTTGAGGCGATGAACAGCGGCAAGATGACCGGATACATCTGCCAGGGCTTCAACCCGCTGCAGTCATTTCCCAACAAGGCCAAGATTCGTTCGGCTCTGGGCAAGCTGAAGTGGCTGGCGGTGATGGACCCGCTGGAGACCGAGACGGCGAATTTCTGGCAGAACCACGGGGACAAAAATCCGTCGGATCCGTCGAAGATCGACACCGAAGTCTTCATGCTGCCCACCACCTGCTTCGCCGAGGAGGATGGCAGCCTGACCAACTCCGCCCGCTGGGTGCAGTGGCACTGGAAGGCCGCGGATGCACCGTATGAGGCGCGGAGCGACATCGAGATCATGTCCGGCCTGTTCCGGCGCATGCAGGCGATGTACCGCCAGCACGGCGGCGCGTTTCCTGATCCGATCCTGAACCTGAACTGGTCTTATCTCAACAACGACAGCCCGACGCCGGAGGAACTGGCGAAGGAGATCAACGGCAGAGCATTGGCCGATGTGAAGGATGCGTCAGGTGCGACCGTCCTCCGCAAAGGGCAGTTGCTGGACGGCTTCGCCCAACTGCGGGACGACGGCACGACCACCAGCGGCTGCTGGATCTACTCCGGCGTCTGGACCGAACACGGTAACATCATGGGCCGGCGCGACGCGACCGACCCGCGGGAGCAGGGATTGGCGCAGAACTGGGCATTCGCCTGGCCGGCCAACCGACGCATCCTGTACAACCGTGCCTCGGCCGACCTCGAAGGCAAGCCGTTCAATCCCAACAAACCCCTGATCAGCTGGAACGGCTCGAAATGGGAGGGGATTGATGTGCCGGACTTCGTGCCGACCACCAGCCCCTCGGCTGGCGTCGGCCCGTTCATCATGCAGGCGGAAGGACTGGCGCGCCTGTTCGCACGCGATCAGATGCGGGAGGGGCCGTTCCCCGAGCATTACGAGCCCATGGAAAGCCCGTTCCCGAACTTCCTGCATCCCAAGGTCGCGACCAATCCCGTGGCGCGGGTGTTTGACTCCGACCGGGCGCAGTTCGGAACAGCCGACAAGTTCCCGTATGTCGGCACCACCTATCGCCTGACCGAGCATTTCCACTACTGGACCAAGCACGCTCGCATCAACGCGATCCTGCAGCCGGAGGAATTCGTCGAGGTCGGCGAAGTCCTGGCCAGGGAGAAGGGGATTGGGCAGGGCGACTGGGTGCGCGTCTCGTCCAACCGTGGCGCGGTTGTCTGCAAGGCCTACGTGACCAAGCGGCTGAAACCGATGGACGTGGACGGCAAGCCCTGCCACGTGATCGGTCTTCCCATCCACTGGGGCTTCACCGGCGCGGCGCGCAAGGGCTTCGGTGCCAACACGCTGACCCCGTTTGTTGGCGATGCAAACAGCGAGACGCCGGAGTTCAAGGCGTTCCTCGTGAACATCGAAAAAGCCGCGGGTCCGGTGGCATGAGGGAGAGCATCGTATGACCGATCTACAATCGCTCGACCTCCGGCGCCGGTCCGCCAGCGAGGATACGCCTCCATCCATCCGGCACCAGCCGGAAGTGGCGAAGCTGATCGACGTGTCCCGCTGCATCGGCTGCAAGGCGTGCCAGTCCGCGTGCATGGAGTGGAACGATCTGCGTCCGGAGATGGAGGAGTTCGTTGGCGCTTACGAGAATCCCCACGATCTGAACCCCGCGGCGTGGACCATCATGCGGTTCACGGAATGGGAGGATGAGGCCGGCAACCTGGAATGGCTGATCCGTAAGGATGGCTGCATGCACTGCAGCGATCCAGGCTGTCTGAAAGCGTGCCCATCACCCGGCGCGATCGTTCAGTATGCCAACGGCATTGTCGATTTCATCAGCGAGAACTGCATCGGCTGCGGTTATTGCGTGAAGGGATGCCCGTTCAACATCCCCCGCATCAGCCAGGCCGACCACAAGGCGTACAAATGCACACTCTGCTCGGATCGCGTTGCGGTCGGGCAGGAGCCGGCGTGCGCCAAGGCCTGCCCGACAGGGGCCATCCTGTTCGGCGCCAAGGAGGACATGACCGCCTGGGCTTCGGAACGGATTGACGATTTGCGCGAACGCGGCTTCGACAAGGCCGGGTTGTATGACCCGCCGGAAGTCGGTGGCACGCATGTGATGTACGTTCTGCATCACGCCGATCGGCCATCGTTGTACGCTGGCCTGCCCGACAAGCCGCGGATCAGTCCGTTCGTGCAGATATGGAAGAGCGCGATGAAACCGATTGCACTGGCCGGCCTGGCCTTCACCGCAATGGCCGGCTTTGTCCATTGGGTTGTTGCCGGCCCCAATGAGGTGCAGCCCGAAGATGAAGCCAAGGCACAGGACATCCTGAAACACAAGGATCGGACGTGACACAAAGGATCGGCATGGTCGCGCGCTACACGACGGCGCAGCGTATCAATCACTGGATTACGGCACTCTGCCTGATCCTGCTGGCCTTGTCGGGAATGTCACTGTTTCATCCGGGTCTGTTCTTCCTGACGGCGCTGTTTGGCGGCGGTCCCGCGACCCGGGCCATCCACCCCTGGTTCGGGACCGTGCTGCTGCTCAGCTTCGGCATCCTGTTCGTCCGGTTCTTCCATCATAATCTGTGGCGGCGTGAAGACACCGCCTGGGTCGGTCGGATCGGCGACGTGATCAGCAATCATGAGGAAAACCTGCCGGAAATCGGCCGCTACAACGCAGGTCAGAAGCTGGTGTTCTGGTTGATGTCGTTGCTGATCCTGGTGCTGTTCGTCTCGGGCGTGGTGATCTGGGATCAGTATTTCTTCAACCTCACCACGATCCCGGCAAAGCGGGTGGCGGTGCTCGCGCACAGTCTGGCGGCGGTGGCGATCATCGGGGTGTGGATCATCCACGTCTACGCGGCGATCTGGGTGCGCGGCACGATGCATGGGATGATGCGTGGGTCTGTCACGCCGGGGTGGACATTCCGGCATCACCGCAAATGGCTGCGGGAACTGGCGCGCGGCCGTTGACAGGGGACCTTCCCCGCGACGGTATCGGCCAGCCGGATCCGGTCATCCTGGCCGATCCGACCGTGCTGTTCGCCCGGCGCGCGGAGCGATTGCGTGTTCTGGCGGTGGGCCATCCCATGGCGGACTGGCTGCGTTTTCTGTCGCTGATCGCTGACGCCCAGCAACGTGCCTGCGCGTCGCCGTTGTCGCCGTGGCCGGGTTCGGCCGAACCGGTCACCGCGGGCAATCAGACGTTGGACGGGCCGCCGCTGCCGGCTGAAACGATCCGTCCCGATGCCACCTTTGATACGATCGTGGCGAACCTTGTCACCGTCGCCGCCGATCCGATGATGCCGGAACCGGCACGATCGATCCTCTCCGACCTGACAGGCCTGGATGTTCATGCCGTGGCCGATGGCTGGCTGACCGGCACATTGTCATCCGAATACGCCGGTCACGCCGTTCCGATTGCCGCGGCGTTGCAGGTCTGGTTCGCCCGCAGGGCCGCCGCGCTGGACGTGGGAACAGTGCATTTGCTGCCCCAGCGGGGGCTGTGCCCGGTTTGTGCATCGGCCCCGGTCGCAGGGCTCATCACCGCGAAGGGCAAAACGCCGGGCGCGCGCTATCTGCATTGCGGTCTGTGTGCGACAGCCTGGAACTTCGTCCGCGCGTCATGCACCGGCTGTGGCGAGTCCAAGGGGCTCGCGTTGCAGGAAGTTGAAGGCGGCTCTGGTGCGGTCAAGGCCGAGACGTGCGATGTTTGCCACGGCTACGCCAAGATGTTCTACCAGGCGAAGGACATGGCAATCGAGCCGCTGGCCGACGATCTGGGATCGCTTGGGCTGGACCTGATGATCTCGGATGCCGGATGGTCGCGGCTGGCGCCCAACCCGTTGCTGCTGGCGGCGCGCTGAAGCCTGGTTCCCGGCGGTTGATCACCGGGTCTTGTCCCTGTGCTGAATGTGTGCAGGAAAGCACCGCATGACCGATACCCTAAGCCGCTCGAACGGACCTTCACGTCCTGCATGAGCACCATGCCATGATCATTGGCACAGCCGGACCCGTGACGGCTACCACAGACAAAAGTTTCCTCATTCCGCAGGGCCTGATGCTCCTCCCAATGGAATACTCGATCATCTCCGGCTTCATGATGGACTCGAATGGTCAACACTCTGTGTACCGTG
>DAICYU010000212.1 GCA_027311485.1 Acetobacteraceae bacterium | reverse complement strand
GATCATGCTCAAGAAGTCTTTGTTTGATCGCATGATTCACGTCTTCCGGCTTTCAGCCTCAGGCGATCATGCTCTTGCACGCCGGCAAGTGCCGCGACCGGCCTCGCCAGGGACCGCGCCGCGGCGCTGTATCGCGGCGCGGTGCCGGCTCAGATCGGGTTGTAGCGGAAGCCGTCACCCCAGCGGGTCAGGCGACCTTTCGATGGCGACGCGAAATGCCCCGTGCACAGCAGCGTGGACGTATCGCACAGCTTGCCGAACACGGTCCTGCGGGAAGCGCCCGCCTGCGCCGAATCATAGTCCGCGCGCATGCCGAGTTCGGGGTACCGGGCCTGCAGCGGCGAATGCACCATGTCACCGCCGATCACTGCATCCGCGCCCGGCTTGCCGACATGCACCGCGTAATGATCGATCGTATGGCCGGGCGTGGGAATCAGCTTCACGACGTCGCTGAGTTCGTGCTGGCTGCTGACCACCTCATGCCGCCCCGCCGCGACGATCGGCAGGACCGAGTCGACAATCCATGGCTGCTTGCCCGGATCGGTTCGTTCCTTGTCCGTCCAGAAGGCCAGTTCCCGGTCGGCAAACAGGTATTTCGCCTTGGGGAAGGTCGGCACCCACCGGCCGTTGTCCAGCCGTGTGTTCCAGCCGACATGATCCACGTGCATGTGCGTGCACATGACGAAGTCGATATCGTCGAAGCCCAGTCGCGCCGTGGCCAGGCTTTTTTCATAACGGTCGGACGTCATCTGGTTCCAGAACGGGTAGTTGGCGCGCGGCTTATGGTTTCCGACGCAACTATCAATCAGGATGGTATGATGCGGCGTGCGCACGATGTACGACTGGACGCACAGAACCAGCAGGCCGGTCGCGGGATCGACGTATGATGGCTGCAGCCATGGCAGGTTCTCATCCAGCACCTCCCGCGTCAGGGTCGGGAAGAATGTCAGCGGGTCGAACAGCGGCCCCTCCGACTCAATGATGCGATGGATGGTCAGGTCGCCGACAGTGAACGTAAGACTCATGGCCGTGTGTCCTTGGATCGTCCCGCCGGAAACTCTGTCACGAAGCCCGCCCCGGCGCCAGCGGGGCAGGCCAGCGGGACAGGCTTGCGGGCCGCGGCGAAGCGCTTCACCCTGCCTCGGGCCGCGTTCGTCAGGATCAGCCATGATACGCACCGAAGAGCAGTCAGCCTTCCAGGACATCGCCCGCCGCTTCGCGCAGGAGCATCTCGCATCCGGCTATATGGCGCGGGAGCAGGCTGCGGTGCTCGACCGGGCGTTGCTGCGGCAAATGGGCAGTCTCGGCCTGATCGGCCCCGACATGCCGGCCGAATTTGGCGGCATCGGCGCCACCGGCGTCAGCAGCGGGATCATCATGGAGGAGATTGCCCGGGGCGATTTCAACATCGCCTATGTTCAGCTGCTTGCGTCACTGATGGGCGGTATCCTGGCGCGGCATGCGTCCCCCGCCATTACCGCCGCATGGGTGCCGCGCATCGTCGCCGGCGACGCGGTGGTCGGTCTGGCACTGACCGAACCGCGCGGCGGCTCGGATGCCGCCAACCTTATCCTGCGCGCGACGCGGCGGGGCGACGGCTATGTGCTGAGCGGCGAGAAGAACTCGATTTCGTTCGCCGACCAGGCCGACGCGTTCGTGGTGTTCGCCAGGACAGGCCAGCCCGGCAGCGGGGCGCGCGGCATCAGCGCATTTTTCGTCATGGCCGACAGCGCCGGCCTGACGCGCACACGGCTGAATTGCATCGGCTCCAAACTCGTCGGCCGCGGTTCGCTGTTCTTCGACGACGTGTTTGTGCCCGAAGCAAACAGGTTGGGTCAGGAGAATGCCGGTTTCGTGCAGGTGATGCAGGGGTTCGACTACAGCCGAGCGCTGATCGGGTTGCAATGCATCGGGGCGGCGCAGGCGTCGCTGGATGAGGCCTGGCAATACACGCAGGATCGGCAGGCGTTCGGTGCCCCGATCGCCCAGTATCAGGGCGTAACATTCCCGCTGGCCGAAGCCGATACCATCCTCACCGCCGCCCGGCAGCTTTGCTTCCATACGCTGGCACTGCGCGACGCCGGCCTTGCGCACACGGCGGAAGCCGCGATGTGCAAATGGTTCGCGCCGAAATCGGCAGTGGACATCATCCATCAATGCCTGTTGACCCACGGTCATTACGGCTGGACCATGGACACGCCGCATCAACAGCGGCTGCGCGACGTGATGGGGCTGGAGATCGGCGATGGCACCGCGCAGATCATGAAGCTTATCATAGCGCGGGAGCGGGTTGGCCGCGCCGCCGTGGCGCACGCCCGGCCCAAGGAGGGTTCGTCCAAGGAGGGTTCGGCATGAGCGTTGAACCGGCTGAAGATCCACCAGTCCTGGTGCAGCAGGACGGCGCCGTTGGCGTCATCCGGCTGAACCGACCCGACAAGTTCAACTGCCTGTCGCTGGCGGTGCTGCGCGGCATCGTCGCGGCCTTCGACCGCTTCGAGGCGACGCCTGACGTGCGGGCTGTGCTGATCGCCAGCACCGGCAAACATTTCTGCACTGGCGCCGACCTGGCGGAGGTGCAGGGGCTCCGGGCCGATCGCGTGAAGCTGGTGGATTTCATCGCCACCGGCCACGCCGCGATGAACCGTGTGGAGGCAAGCCCGTTGCCGGTGGTGGCCGCGGTGCAGGGGCTGTGCCTCGCCGGCGGGTTGGAATTGCTGCTGGCCTGCGACGTCGCCTTTGCCGCCGCCACCGCCCGCTTCGGCGACCAGCACGCCCAGTTCGGCCTGATCCCCGGTTGGGGTGGCAGCCAGCGACTGCCCCGCGCCATCGGCATGCGCCGCGCCATGGACCTGTTCCTCAGCGCCGCCTGGATCGATGCGGCAACGGCGCAAGCCTGGGGCCTGGTCAACCATGTAGCCGAGGACGCGGCCCTGGACACCGAAGCGCTCGCCTACTGCCGCACCCTGTCGGAACGCAGCCGAACCGGGCTGGCGACGATGAAGCGGCTGGCGCGCCAGGGCGGCGACACAACGCTGCGGGACGGCCTGCAACTGGAACAGGACATTGCCGTCGATGCGCTTCTGTCACCCGACGTCACCGAGGGGCTGGGCGCCTTCCAGTCCCGGCGGAAGCCGCGCTTCGCCTGAATCAGAAGGACCACCATGACCCAGGACGCCGCCGACAGCCCCGCTTTCGGCTTTTCCGATGAGCAATTGGCGACGCGGCCAACCCCGTTCCGCGCCGACCTGTTCGCCGGTCAGCGCGTGCTGGTCAGTGGCGGCGCCAGCGGTCTCGGCAAGGCCATCGCCACCCTGTTCGCTCGGCTGGGCGCGGATGTGGCGATCGTCGGGCGCAAGCGGGAGCGTCTGGATGAAGCGGCGGCCTTCCTGCGCCGGTTCGGCGGCCGGGTGTTCGTGCAGCCGATGACGATCCGCGATCCGGCCGAGGTTGTGGCCTGCTTCGACCGACTGGGCACCGAGATGGGCGGCATCGACGTCCTGGTGAACAATGCCGGCGGCCAGTTTCCCCAGCCCGCGCTGGAGTTCTCGGTCAAGGGCTGGAACGCCGTCATCGATACCAACCTCAACGGCACCTGGTACATGATGCAGGCGGCGGCGCGGCGCTGGGCGGCGGACCAGCGCCCCGGCTGCATCGTCAATATCGTCGCCGACATCTGGCGCGGCATGCCGGGCATCGCCCATACCTGCGCTGCCCGCGCCGGCGTGGTCTATCTCTCAAAAAGCGTCGCCGTCGAATGGGCGCCGCTGGGCATTCGCGTCAACTGCGTGGCGCCGGGCTGCCACGAAACCAGCGGCTTCGCCGTCTATCCGCCGGCAGGGGCGGCGACGTTCAAGGAGTCCAATCCGATGCGGCGCGTCGGCGATGCGCAGGATGTCGCGGACGCCTGCGTCTATCTGGCGGCATCGTCGGGCAAGTTCATCACCGGGGAGGTGCTGACCGTGGACGGCGGCCAGCAGCTATGGGGCGATCCCTGGCCGACCGGGCGGCCTGATTACTTCCGGCTCTGACGGCTGCGCCCGCCGCTCCGGCGCGCGGTGCAGGCTTTGCTTGCTTGCGGCGCCGGATATCAGCAAGACTTACCTGCCCATAAGCGTACCGGCAGAAAACAGGGCCAGCGAAAGTAAAACCGGATCAACAGGGAGAGACACATGCTGCAGCCAAGTCTCGCGCCGGAGCGGGTCCACGAAATGCGCCGTCTCGGATACTGGCCGGACTTCGTGCTGACCGACTTCCTGGATCAATGGGCCAGCCAAGCCCCCGACCGCGTGGCGGTGGTGGACCATAACAGCGTCACCGGCCAACGGACGGCGCTGACATTCCGCGCCCTGGCCGACCGGGTCGATCGCCTCGCCCGCGGCCTGCTGCAGCTTGGCATCCGGCGCGGCGAGGTGATTTCATTTCAACTGCCGAACTGGTGGCAGTTTCATGCCCTGCATCTGGCGGCGTTGCGCATCGGCGCGGTGACAAACCCGCTGATGCCAATCTTCCGGGAACGGGAACTGCGCTTCATGCTCGGCCTTGCCGAAAGCAGGCTGCTGGTCGTCCCCCGCCATTTCCGCGGCTTCGATCACGCCGCGATGGCCGAACGGCTGCGGCCAAACCTGCCGGCCCTGCGTCATGTGCGCGTCGTCGGCGGCGAAGGGGACGATGCGTTCGAACACCTGTTCGTGGACGCCGCCCCCGCCACCCCCGACGGCTTCATCCGCCCGGACCCGAATGAGGTCATCCAACTGCTCTACACCTCAGGCACGACCGGGGAGCCGAAGGGTGCCATGCACATTTCCAACACCCTGTTCAGCAACATCATCCCTTACGCTGAGCGGCTTGGCCTGAGTGGACGGGACGTGGTGCTGATGGCGTCACCGATGGCACACCAGACCGGGTTCATGTACGGGCTGATGATGGCGCTGTACCTCGGCGCACGGAACGTGCTGCAGGATATCTGGGTGCCTGAACAGGCGGCCGACATCATCGAAGCGGAAGGCGCGACCTTCACCATGGCCTCGACCCCGTTCCTGAACGATTTGACCGCGGTCGCCCAGCGCCGGCCCGCCGCGTTCCGCAGTTTCCGCGTCTTCCTGGCCGGCGGCGCACCCATCCCTCGGGTGTTGGCCCGACGGGCGACCGAGGCGCTGGGTGCCTCCATCGTCCCCGGCTGGGGCATGACCGAAAACGGCGCGATCTGCATCGGCAAGTTGGACGACCCACCGGAAAAGATCTTCGACACCGACGGGTGTCCGCTGCCGGGCATCGAAATCCGCGTTGTCGATCCGAACGGGGCCGCGCTGCCAGCGGGTGAGGAGGGCCGCTTGCAGGCGCGCGGCTGCAGCAATTTCGTTGGTTACCTGAAGCGGCCGGAACTGAACGGAACCGACGCGCAGGGATGGTTCGATACTGGCGACCTCGCCCGCATCGACGCGGAAGGTTATGTCCGCATCACCGGACGGTCGAAGGACATTATCATCCGCGGCGGCGAGAACATCCCGGTCGTGGAGATCGAGCAGCTTCTGTATCGTCATCCGGCGGTGCAGGAACTCGCCATCGTGGCGATGCCGGACCCCAGGCTGGGGGAGCGCTGTTGCGCTTTCGTCGTGCCGAAACCCGATGCGTCCCTCGATTTCGGCGACATGATCCGCTTCTTGGAAGACCAGCACGTGGCGCGCAGCTACATGCCGGAGCGGCTGGAGGTGATCGCGGAAATGCCCAAGACGCCCAGCGGCAAGATCCAGAAATTCCGCCTGCGGGAGGCGGCGCGAACGCTTGCCGCCACTCCCACCGGCACCGCCTGATCCCGGCTGGTGGCTATTTCGCCACCAGGCCGCCGTCGATCACCAGCTCGCTGCCGGTGACCCAGGCCGACTCGTCCGACGCGAGGTAAAGGCAGCCCATTGCGATATCGATCGGCTTGCCGAACCGCCCCAGCGGCGTCGCCTCCATCCGCGCCTTGCCGCTTTCATTGCCCAGCAGGCCCGGCCGAGCCATGGGTGTATCGACGAAGCCGGGGTGTACGGAATTCACCCGGATCTGGTCTTTCGCGTATTGCACCGCCGCCGACTTGGAGAAGATGCGCACCGCGCCCTTCGACGCATGGTAAGCCGCGTTGGCGAAGGATCCGATGATGCCGCAGATCGAGGAGATATTGATGATCGACCCGCCGCCGGCCCGCTGCATCGCCGGGATGACGCTTTTGGTGCCCAGGAACACGCCCGTGGCGTTCACCGCCATGATGCGGTTCCAGCTTTCCAGGCTCTGTTCCGCCAGTTCCATGCCGGCGATATTGCCGGTCTGAACCGTCATGCCGGCCGGGCGTCCGGATATCCCGGCGATGTTGCCCAGCACGTTGACCTTGCCGTATTTCTGTTCCGTCGCCGCGACCAGGGCGATCCACTGCGCCTCATTGCAGACATCCAGCGTATGGTATTCGGCGACGCCGCCTGCATCGGTGATTTCCTTCGCAACGGCGTGCCCGAGATCATCCTGCACGTCGCATAGCACCACCGCGGCGCCATGCAGGGCGAAGACGCGCCCGGTTTCGGCACCGATGCCAGACGCACCGCCGGAAATGATGGCGACCTTGTCGAGAAGCCGCTTGCCTGGTTGCATGATTGTCCTCCCTTTTTCGTTTTAGAGATGCATCTTAATCAATTCGTTTCGTCGAGCTGCCGTTCCAGTTCGTGGCGCTGGATTTTGCCGGTGGTGCTGCGCGGCAGGTCATCGACACCGATGAAGCGGATTTCCTTTGGCCGTTTGTAGCCCGCCAGTCTGGCGCGGCAGGCCGCGATCAAGTCCGCCTCGCTCAGGCTTTCATCGCGGCGGGCAACGAAGGCGACCGGCACCTCGCCCCAGGTTGGGTCCCGTCGGCGTACCACAACGGCGTCAGCGACTCGTGGGTCCGCCAGCAGCACCTGTTCGATTTCGGCCGGATAGATGTTCTCACCGCCCGACTTGATCAGGTATTTGACCCGGTCCACGAAGTCGATCGTGCCGTCCGGGTTGCGGACGAACATATCGCCCATGTGGAACCAGCCGCCGCGAAAATCGCGCGCGTTGGTGTCC